>JAEWHY010000143.1 GCA_023387555.1 Pseudomonadota bacterium | reverse complement strand
CGTCGACAGCGAATGGCCGCTCGCGCCGCGCAATCCGAAAAGCCGCGCGCAGCGCACCGATCTGCTCAACCAATATTGCCGAGCCCCGGTCCACGAGCGTGACCGTGAAGAAGTATGTGCCGCCCGGCACAAGATTGCGTCGATAGCGAACCATCCAAATATTATAGCCCAACCCAGCCCAGCCCGCTGCGCAGATCCGGCCGAAAACCTCGAACATGTAGCCCGGGTGAGCGTAGCGATACCCGGGACCAGTACCCCGCACATCGCTGCGCTCATGCGGGCTACAGCGAAGCCCGCCGCAACCCCAACAATCATTCGTCCACCGCGAACAGACTCGCGTTGCCGCCCGATGCCGCGGTGTTGATGGCAATCACCTGCTCGGTCGCAAAGCGCCGCAGGTAATTCGGCCCGCCCGCCTTCGGTCCGGTGCCGGAGAGTCGCGTGCCGCCGAATGGCTGGGTGCCGACCACCGCACCGATCATGTTGCGGTTCACATAGACATTGCCGTTGGCGAGCCGGTTCGCGATCTCGTTCACCCGTGCATCGATGCGCGAATGAATGCCGAGCGTCAGGCCGGTGCCGTTGCTTTCGATGTCGTCCAGCAGCCTGCGCAGATCGCGCGCATGGAAGCGCACCACATGCAGGATCGGGCCGAACACTTCTTCCTGCAGGTCGGACGCGCGCGGCAATTCGATGATCGTCGGCGGCACGAACAGCCCCTGCGCCGGCAGCGCATGATCGCTGTCCCAGCGATAGCGGATGCGCGGCGCATGTTTCGCGATCCAGCTGTCGAGCCGGTCTTTCGAGTCGCGATCGATCACCGGACCGACATGGGTTGCGGGATCGGCCGGATCGCCGAGCGCCAGCGTCGCCGCGGCGCCTGCAACCATGCCGACGATGTGGTCCGCCACATGGTCCTGCACGCACAGAAGCCGCAGCGCCGAGCAACGCTGGCCGGCCGACCGGAACACCGAGCTCACGACATCGTCCGCGACCTGCTCCGGCAGCGCTGTCGCATCCACGATCATCGCATTGACGCCGCCGGTCTCGGCGATGAACGGCACGATCGGTCCATCCTTCGCCGCCAATGCGCGATTGATGATGCGCCCGACGTCCGTCGAGCCGGTGAAGGCCACGCCCGCAACGCGCGCATCGCCGGTCAACGCAGAGCCGATAGCGCCGTCGCCGAGGACAAGTTGAAGCGCGGTGTCGGGGATGCCAGCCTCATGCAGCAGCCTGACCGCCTGATACGCGACGAGCGGCGTCTGCTCGGCGGGCTTCGCCACCACCGCATTGCCGGCCGCAAGCGCGGCGGTAACCTGCCCGAGAAAAATCGCGAGTGGAAAATTCCACGGCGAAATACACACGAACACGCCGCGGCCGCGATAACGCAATTCGTTCGATTCGCCGGTCGGGCCCGGCATTGCCTGCGGCGTCAGCGTCTTGCGCGCCTGCACCGCATAGTAGCGGCAATAGTCGATGGCCTCACGCCATTCGGCGACGCAGTCGTCCAGCGTCTTGCCGCCCTCCTGCTGCAGCAAGGCGATGAAAGTCCCGCGGCGCTGTTCGAGCAGGTCGCCGGCGCGATCGAGAATATGCGCGCGATGATCCACCGTCGTCGCCGACCATTGCGCAAAGCCGCTTTGCGCGGCCGCCATGGCTTCGCCGGCCAGAGATTCATCGGCTTCCGTCACCTCGCCGACCGCGATACCGGATGCAGGTGAGAGAACAGCACGTCTTGCGCCGCCACGCTCCTTGCCGCCGATAATGGATTGCGCGGCGCGCGACGGCTTCGCTCCGGCGATGTCGGAGAGAAGCGCGCGCAAGCCCGCGCTGTCGCCGAATTCGACGCCCGGCGAATTCTTCCGTTCTGGCGCATAGAGATCGCGCGGCAGCGGAATCCTCGCATGCCGCGCATGCGCGACCGAGGCGATCCATTGCCGCGGCCGCATCAGGATGGTCGCGACCGGAATATTCGGATCGGCCGAAACCGATACGAACGAGGTGTTCGCCCCGTTCTCCAGCAGCCGCCGCACCAGATACGCAAGCAGGTCGCGATGTCCGCCGACCGGCGCATAGACGCGGCAGGCGACATCCGGATAGTCCGCGCGCAGCGCATCGTAGAGTTCGACGCCCATACCGTGCAGGCGCTGGAATTCGTAATCGGCAACGCCGCCGGCGTCCTCGATCACGCCCGCCACCGTCAGCGCGTTATGCGTGGCGAATTGCGGATAGAGACGAGGCCGCGCTTTCAGCAGCAGCGCCACGCAATCCATGTAGCAGAGATCGGTCATCGCCTTGCGGGTAAACACCGGATAGTCGGCGAGCCCGCGCTCCTGCGCGCGCTTGACCTCGGTGTCCCAATAGGCGCCCTTGACGAGGCGCACCATCAGCCGGCGCGACAGCGCCTCCGCGGCATCGTGCAGCCATCCGATCACCGCGCCCGCGCGCTTCTGATACGCCTGCACGGCGAGCCCGAAGCCGTCCCAGCCGCCGAGCGACGGATCGCGCAGAACATCGCCGATCATCTGCAGCGACAATTCCAGACGATCCGCTTCTTCGGCATCGACCGTGAACGGCAACTCATAGGCTTTCGCACGCCGGGCCAGTTCGAGCAGCCGCGGTCCGAGTTCGCGGATCACGCGCTCCTGCGACACCGCCTCGTAGCGCGGATGCAGCGCCGACAGCTTCACCGATATGCCGGGACGCTCGAAGAGGCGGGTCGCATTGGAGGACTTGCCGATCGCCTCGATGGCATCGGCATAGGACCGGAAGTAGCGCTCGGCATCTTTCGCGGTCCGCGCGCCCTCGCCCAGCATGTCGAAGGAATAGCGGTTCTCAGGATCGGACGCGGCCCGCGCCAGCGCCTCGTCGATGGTTTGGCCATGGACAAAATGCGATCCGAGCAGCCGCATGGCCTGCCGCGTCGCCAGCCGCAGGGCCGGCTGCCCGAGGCGGCGCGCCAGGCTTTCGATGACAGTCTCCGGCGTCTGTCCCGGCGTGACCAGCCGCGCCGTAATGCCGAGGGTCCAGGCGGAGGCCGACACCAGCAGCGTGTCGCTCTTGTGGTCGGGATGCGCCCAGTCGCGGCCGGCGAGCTTGTCCTCGATCAGCCGATCGGTGGTTTCGGCATCCGGCACCCGCAGCAGCGCCTCGGCCAGCACCATCAGGGCCAGGCCTTCCTCCGTCGATAATGAATAAGCGTGCAGGAAATCGTCAATCCCGCCGAGGCCGCCGGCCTGCGAGCGGATTGCCTCGATCAGCCGGGTCGCAAGGGCATCGATCCGGCGCTCGGCGTCGGCCGAAGACTGATGCGACAGAAACCGGCGCGCAAAATCCTCGTCCGCGGGCGCGTAGGGCGCGCGGAAGACCGGCAGCGCCTCCGTCGGCCCCCCGGATGTCCCGGCGTTCTCCTGCCCGGTCATCGTCATCGTCCTCCGCCGGCCGATCCTGTAGAAGAATTAAGCCTCTGGACAGCTTCGTTATTTGCAGCCTGCCCGGCAATTCGGCACGATATGCCAAGCTTCTGTGCAGAGTGAGTCTGCCGCACCCTCCTGCCTTGCTCTTTGGTGCGGCATATTCTTTGCTGATATCAGGGTGAAGAGACAACGCCGATGGCGTCTCCCAGAGAGGAAGAAACGCCCGCCGGCATAGTCAGCCGTGGCTGGCCGGGCGATGACGGGAAAGGATATGAGGATGAGTAAAGTTGGATGCTTGATCCGGCGGACCGGGGCGCTTGCCGCGGTCGTGACGGCGCTGGCCGGCGGCTCTGCGGCCGCACAAACCCCCGTGAAATTCACGCTGGACTGGAAGTTCGAGGGTCCGGCGGCCCCGTTCCTGGTTGCGGCCGACAAGGGTTACTACAAGGCCGAAGGTCTCGACGTGACCATCGACACCGCGGGTGGCTCGCTCGAGCCGCTGAACCGCATCGCCTCGGGCACCTATGACATCGGCTTCGGCGACATCAATTCGCTGATCAAGTTCCGCGACGCCAATCCGAATGTGCCGATCAAGGCCATCTTCATGGTCTACAACAAGCCGCCGTTTTCGATCGTCGGCCGCAAGAGCCGCGGCGTGACCAAGCCGAAGGATCTGGAAGGCAAGAAGCTCGGCGCCCCGGCGCCGGACGGCGCCTACGCGCAGTGGAAGATCTTCACCCAGGCGAACGACATCGATCCGAAGAAGGTGACGATCGAGAATGTCGGCTTCCCGGTGCGCGAGCCGATGCTGGCGGCCGGACAGGTCGACGCCATCACCGGCTTCTCGTTCTCGTCCTACATCAACCTGAAGGACCGCGGCGTCCCGGCTGACGACATCAGCGTCATCCTGATGTCCGACCACGGCGTCGACCTCTACGGCAACGCGATCATCGTCAACCCGAAATTCGCTGCCGAGAAGCCGGAGGTCGTCAAGAAATTCCTGAATGCCTTCCTGAAAGGCCTGAAGGACACCGTGAAGTCGCCGGAGACCGCCGTAGACTCGGTGGTGAAGCGCAATGACGTCGCCAAGAAGCCGGTCGAACTCGAGCGACTGCAGATGGCCTTGAAGGACAACATCGTGACGCCGGAAGTGAAGGCGAACGGCTTTGGTGGCGTCGACATGGGCCGCCTCGACAAGTCGATCGACCAGATCGCCATCACCTATGACTTCAAGAACCCGAAGCCGAAGGGCGATGCGATCTTCGATTCGTCGTTCCTGCCGCCGGCTGCGGACCGCAAGCTCTAAGACCGGCCTTTAGGCTTGGGGGAGCCCGAAGGAGCGCGTATGGAGCCCGGCTTTGTTTCTCTGAATGGCGTGAGTCACCGCTATGGCGGGATTCAGGCCGGGCCTGAAGGCGTGCTCGCCGTTCAGGATCTCACCATCAACATCAACCGCGGCGAATTCGCCGCGGTTGTCGGCCCGTCCGGTTGCGGCAAGTCGACCCTGATGAAGCTTGCGACCGGCCTGCAGTTTCCCTTCGCGGGCCATGTGCGGGTCGCCGGCGAAGAGGTGACGCAGCCGGTCAAGATCGCCGGCATGGCGTTCCAGGCGCCGACACTCCTGCCCTGGCGCACCACCCTCGACAACCTGCTGCTGCCGCTCGAAATCGTGCAGCCGCATCGCAAGGAAATCCGCCGCAACAAGGCGCAATATGTCGAACGCGCCGAGAAGCTGCTCGCCTCGGTCGGGCTCGGCGGCTTCGGCAGCAAGTTTCCCTGGCAATTGTCCGGCGGCATGCAGCAGCGCACTTCGCTCTGCCGCGCGCTGATCCACGAACCGCAACTCCTGATGCTGGACGAGCCGTTCGGCGCGCTGGACGCCTTCACCCGCGAAGAACTCTGGTGCGTGATACGCGACCTGCATGCGGCGCGCGGCATCACCGTGGTCCTCGTCACCCATGACCTGCGCGAAGCGGTGTTCCTCGCCGACCGGATCTTCGTGATGTCGCAGCGGCCCGGCCGCATCCTGGTCGAGCGCAAGATCGATATCCCGCGCCCGCGCGACCTCGACGTGACCTACACCAAGGAATTCGCCGACATCGTGCACGAACTGCGCGGCCACATTCATCAGGCGCGCCAATGAAGCCAATGAATACGTCAAAGGCCTTCATCCGGCTGGCGCCATGGATATTCACCGTCGCGCTGTTCCTGTTCTGGGAAATCCTGTGCCGGGTATTCCAGATTCCGGAGTTCTTCCTGCCGCCGCCGAGCGCGGTGTTCAAGGCGACCTACGATTACTGGCCGGCGATCCTGCGCAATTCCTGGATCACCCTCGAAGCCACGATGATCGGCTTCCTGATGGCAATCGGTTTCGGGCTCGCGCTCGGGCTGGTGATCGGCTGGTCGCGGACCATCTACGCCGGCATCTATCCGCTGATGATCGGCTTCAACGCAATCCCGAAGGTTGCCGTGGTGCCGATCCTCGTCCTGTGGTTCGGCATCGGCTTCATCCCCGCGGTGCTGACCGCGTTCCTGATCTCGTTCTTTCCGATCGTGGTGAATGTCGCGACCGGCCTCGCCACCATCGAGCCCGAGCTTGAGGACGTGCTGAAGGCGCTCGGCGCCTCCAAGCTCGACATCATGCGCAAGGTCGGCATTCCGCGTTCGCTGCCCTATTTCTTCGGCTCGCTGAAAGTGGCGATCACGCTCGCCTTCGTCGGCACCGTGGTGTCGGAGAGCGTGGCCTCCAACAACGGCATCGGCAATCTGATGCTGCAGGCGCAGGCGCAGTTCAACGTGCCGCTGATCTTCGCCGGACTGCTCGCACTCGCTGTCCTCGGCATCGTAATGTACTGGGTGATGGCCGTGCTGGAACAGCGCATGACCGGCTGGGCCCAGCGCTCGGGCTTCGCGCAGAACTGACGAACCCCAGTCTAGATCGGCTCGACCGCGACTTCGCGGTCGTCCGGCAACGCCACCGGGTCATCCTGTTCGGGCCCGAGAATCTCGTACAGGGTGTCGCTGAACCGCTCAAGTTGCGGCCGCGGGCCATCCTCGCCGAGATAGATGCCGCAATGGAGCGGCAGCAGCGGTGGCAGCGGCGCATTCTCCCACACCGCGATCCCCGGAATCGCGGTTCGGCGGTACGAGATCGCAAGCACGCCAAGGCCGTGCCGAACGGCTTCGACGACGCTGGTCTTGCTGAGCCCGATGAATACCACCTCGAAGCTGCGCTGCGCCCGACTGAGCGCGGACACCGCGGCGCGATGGATCGCCCAGCCTTCGCCAAGCGTGACCAGCGGCACCGGCCTTTCCGGATCGAGTTCGAAGGACGGGCTTCGCACCCACACCAGGGGCTCGAGCCACTGGTAGCGGGCGTCGAGTGCGATCCCTGTTTCGGACAATCCTACCATCAGGTTGAGATCGCCCTGCCGCAGGTCGCGCGCCAGCGCGTCGAATTGATCGGTGCGCATCGACAGCCGCAGTTCGGGATAGTTGGTTTTCAGCTCGGTAAAGATCCGCGGCAGAGCCGGGGTGGCATAATCGCCCGGCAAGCCGAGGCGGAGCGAACCCGCGCCGAGCCGCGGCACCGACAGATCGACGATCTGGTCGTTGATGGTGAGCATGCGCCGCGCATAATTGACGACCAGCTGGCCCGACGTGGTCAGGCTGACGCCCGGCGCGCTCTTGTCGAACAATTCGCAATCCAGCAGCGCCTGCAGCCGCTTGATCTGGGCGCTGACGGCGGGCTGCGTGACATTGAGCGAATGCGCTGCCTTCGTGAACGAGCGCAAATCGACCACTGCAACGAGCGTGCGCAGCAGTTCAGTCGGGATGTTGATCATCCGCAAAGTCCGACGATGGGTATTGTTGATCGCCTTGTAATCGCTATTTTGCTGTTCGGCTTGCCGGCGCCCGTTTTCCAGCCATCACTTGTTGTTTATCACGATCCGACCCGAAAAACCCCGACGCGCAACGCACGAGACGGTAAGGTGGTAACTACAGATCTCTACCGCGCGCGGTTGTCGGCCAGGCGTGCAGGCGTCATCCGAACCGGTCTACGATGAATCTGGTCAGGCTTTATGGTCGCGTCCTTGCGCTGCTCGGCCCGGAGGCCGGGCTGGGCTGGTTTCTTGCGCTCGCAAATCTCGCGCTCGCGGCGGCGATGTTTGCCGAACCGGTCTTGTTCGGACGCATCATCGATGCGCTCGCGAGCTCGCAGAAGGCGGGCGCCACGCCGCTGACGTTCGGCACCCTGCTGCCCCTGCTCAGCGCCTGGGCCGGATTCGGGCTGTTCACGATCGTCTGCGGCGTCTTCATCGCGCTGCATGCCGACCGTCTCTCGCATCGCCGCCGGCAGGCGGTGCTGACCGAATATTTCGAACACGTCATGCAGCTGCCGCTGGCCTATCACGGCGGCTCGCATTCCGGCCGGCTGATGAAAGTGATGCTGACCGGCACCGACTCGCTGTGGGGATTGTGGCTGTCGTTCTTCCGCGAGAACCTCTCGGCCATCGTCTCGCTGATCATCCTGTTGCCGCTGTCGCTCTATCTGAACTGGCGGCTGGCGCTGCTGCTGATCGTGCTGTGCACGGTGTTCGCGATCCTGACCACCTTCGTCCTGCGCAAGACCGGCGAACTTCAGGCCTCGGTCGAAAAGTACTATTCCGATCTCGCCGAGCGGGCCTCCGATGCGCTCGGCAATGTCGCGCTGGTGCAGAGCTTCGCCCGCATCGAGGCCGAGGTGATGGGGCTGCGCATGGTGGTCGAGCGGCTGCTCGGCGCACAGATGCCGGTCCTGTCCTGGTGGGCCGTGGTGACGATCCTGACCCGCGCCTCGACCACCGTCACCCTGCTGGCGATCTTCATTGTCGGCACCTGGCTGTTTTTCCAAGGGCTCTCCACCATCGGCGAGATCGTCATGTTCATGAGTTTCGCCACCATGCTGGTGGGCAAGCTCGAACAGGTCGCCGGCTTTATCAACAGCGTGTTCATGGTGGCGCCGCGCCTCGAGGAATTCTTCGATGTGCTCGATACCGTGCCCGCGGTGCGCGACGACCCGCATGCGATCGATCCCGGCCGCCTGACCGGGCGGGTGTCGTTCGAGGATGTGTCGTTCTCCTATGACGGCAAGCGCGCGGCGATCGCCGACCTGTCCTTCACCGCGGAGCCGGGGCAGGTCATTGCGCTGGTCGGGCCGACCGGCGCCGGCAAGACAACGGCGCTGGCGCTGCTGCATCGCGTGTTCGATCCGCAATCAGGTCGCATCACCATCGACGACATCGACCTGCGCGAAATGAAGCTCGCCGCGCTACGCCGCAACATCGGCGTGGTGTTCCAGGAGGTGCTGCTGTTCAACCGCTCGATCCGCGAGAACCTCATCGCCGGCAAGACGGACGCGACCGACGACGAGATGATCGAAGCGCTCAAGCGCGCGCAGGCCTACGACTTCGTCGAGCGCAATCCGGACAAGCTCAATGCCATCGTCGGCGAGCGCGGCCGCTTCCTGTCGGGCGGCGAGCGCCAGCGGCTGTCGATCGCGCGCGCGCTCCTGAAGAATCCGCCGATCCTGATCCTCGACGAGGCGACCTCGGCACTCGACGCGACGACCGAGGTCAAGGTGCAGGCTGCGCTCGACGAGGTGATGAAGGATCGCACCACCTTCGTGATCGCACACCGGCTCGCCACCATCCGCAACGCCACCAGCATCCTGGTGTTCAAGGACGGCCGCGTGATCGAATCCGGCAATTTCGATCAGCTGGTCGCGCAGGGCGGCGCCTTTGCCGAACTCGCCCGCTCGCAATTCCTGATCGCCGAGACGAAGAAAGAGGACGCGGCGGAGTAGCGAATTCGGTCGTCCCCGCGAAAGCGGGGACCCATATTCCAGAGCTGTGGCTATGGGCCCCCGCCTTCGCGGGGGCGACAAGCGCTACCTGATCCGCTCCAGAATGCTGACGTAATTCGCCACCGCGGCGCCGCCCATGTTGAAGATGCCGCCGAGCTGCGCGTCCTTGACCTGGATGTCGCCGGCCGTGCCCATGAGCTGCATCGCGGTCAGCGCATGCATCGAGACGCCGGTGGCGCCGATCGGATGGCCCTTGGCCTTCAGCCCGCCCGACGGATTGACCGGCAGCCGGCCGTCCTTCTGCGTGATGCCCTCGGCCACCGCGCGCGCCCCCTGGCCTTCCGGCACCAGGCCCATCGCCTCGTATTCGATCAATTCGGCGATGGTGAAACAGTCGTGCGTCTCGACGAAGGACAGATCGCCCAGCCCGAGGCCGGCCTGTGCCAGCGCCTGCTTCCAGGCCAGCGAACAGCCCTCGAACTTGAGAATGTCGCGCTTCGCCATCGGCAGGAAATCCTGCACGTGCTGCGCGGCACGGAATGCGACCGCCTTGTTCAAACGGAGCGCGGTCTCGACATCGGCGAGCACCAGCGCCGCGGCGCCGTCGGAGACCAGCGAGCAATCGGTCCGCTTGAGCGGTCCGGCGACGAACGGATTCTTCTCGCTCTCGGTCCGGCAGAATTCGTAGCCGAGGTCCTTGCGCAGTTGCGCGTAAGGGTTGCCGACGCCGTTCTTGTGATTCTTCGCCGCGATCATCGCGAGCGCGTCGGACTGATCGCCGTACTTCTGGAAATACAGCCCGGCGATCTTGCCGAAGATGCCGGCGAAGCCGCCCTCGATATTCGCCTCGTCGCGGACATACGAGGCCTTGAGCAGGTTCTTGCCGATCTCGGGGCCGGGCGTTTTCGTCATCTGCTCGACGCCGACCACGAGCACGATCCGCGCCGCGCGCGCCGCAATGCTTTTCAGTCCCTGATGGACCGCGGCCGATCCGGTTGCGCAGGCATTCTCCACCCGCGTCGCGCGCTTGAAGCGCAGGTCGGGCGAGGCCTGCAACACCAGCGAGGCGGTGAAGTCCTGCGCCGAGAATCCCGCATTGAAATGACCGAGCACGATCTCATCGACATCGCCGGGCGCGATGCCGGCATCGGCCAGCGCATCGGTCGCAACCCGCACGATCAGACTCTCGACGGTCTCGGCATCGAGCTTGCCGAAGGGACTGTGGGCAAAGCCAACGATACAGCCGGTCATGGCAGTCCTCCTGGGGTTCGAAATTCAAGTCCGCTGGGCCGAGGGATCGGTCGAACTTTGGTCGCTTTCTTGGTCAATGTGCAAGCATGCGGTAGCACAAAACCGCATGGTTCCTGGCGGCTTCCGCTTTGCGTTCCGGGACCTGTTCGGCGTAAATTGGCGGCAAGTCACCATCTAAAGTCATCGTCTCTGCATCCGACCCGATGGGCTGAAAACAGCCGAAACCAGAAACCGGACCGCCACTCGTGAATTTTGGGAATTCGGGCCTGTTCCGCGCCGCGCCGCTGGCGCTGGCCGTTGTTGTCGGGGCCTTCGCGGCGCTGTCGCCGGATCGTGCCTCGGCGCAGGCCATGCTGCTGATCGAGGCCGATACCGGCCGCGTGCTGCATGCCGAAAATGCCACCCATCCCTGGTACCCGGCCTCGGTCACCAAGGTGATGACCGCCTATGTGACTCTGAAGGCGGTCAAGGCCGGCCGGATCTCGCTCGATACCCTCTTGACCGTCTCGCCGAATGCCGCGGCTCAGGCCCCGACCAAGATGGGCTTCAAGGTCGGCTCGAAGATCACCGTCGACAATGCGCTCAAGACCATCATGGTCAAGTCGGCGAACGACATGTCGGTCACCCTCGCCGAAGGCGTCTCCGGTTCGATCGAGGCGTTCTCCGAGGAGATGAACCAGGCCGCCGCCCGGCTCGGCATGACGCAGACGACTTACGTCAATCCGAACGGACTGCCGGCCGACGAACAGGTCACATCGGCGCGCGATCAGGCGATCCTCGCCCGCGCCATCTATCGGGAATTGCCGGAATACGATTACTACTGGAACATCTCGGCGATCCGCTACGGCAAGCGCATCATGCGCAACTACAACACCCTGCTCGGGCGTTATCCGGGGACCGACGGCCTCAAGACCGGATTCATCTGCGCGTCGGGCTTCAATGTGGTCGTGACCGCCAAGCGCAACGGCCGCCGCCTCATCGCGGTGATGCTCGGTGCGCCGTCCGGCGGCGTTCGCGCCGTGAAGGTGGCGCAGATGCTGGAGCGCGGTTTTTCCGCTGGCGGCTTCACCTGGCTCACGCCGTCGATGGGAACGGTCGAGACGCTGCGCCCGGTCGATGTCGCGCCGCCCAATCTGCGCGACGAGGTCTGCGGCAAGAAGCGCAAGCGGCCGGCGCGGGAATCGGAGGATCTCGAGGACGAGGCCGAAGCCTCGCTGCCGCCCGGTATCGATCCGAATTCGCCGCAGGCGATCATGCTGTCGAGCCTGCGCACCGCCAACGCCAAGCCGTCGGCGCTGCTGGGCGACTACAATCCGACGACACCGACCGTCGAAGTTTTCCTCGGCGCCAGCAAGGGCTCGGTTCCGGTCGAAGAACCGCGCACCGCCGGCCGCAAATCCCGAACCAAGAAGACCGCGACGGCGACGCCCGCAGCCCCGGCACCGGCTCCCGCTGCTGCCCCCGGCGCGCCGGTGCCGGCCATCCGCGGTTCGCAGCCGACCACCGCCGCAGCCCCCGCGCTCGCAACTGCCAAGCCCGCGGC
>JAEWHY010000049.1 GCA_023387555.1 Pseudomonadota bacterium | reverse complement strand
GAGGAAGTCAGCATTGTCTCATGTCGGATAGCCTCGCCAAAACCCGATCGGATGATGGCGATCACAGTGGCGCTCCCGGCGCCCCGTCAGCCCAGATATCGGCCCACCGGATTCCGCCAGCGTCGCTGGATCGGCGCGCAACCGCAATCTTTCTCGATATCGACGGGACACTTCTCGACATCGCGCCGACGCCGCTCGAGGTGAAGGTGTCGGACGAATTGCGCCAGACGCTCGCGTCGCTTTCGGCGAACTTCGGCGGCGCCGTCGCCTTCGTCAGCGGCCGGCCGGTCGCGGAGATGGACCGGCTGTTCGATCCGCTGCGGCTCGCCGCCGTCGGAGGCCACGGCGCCGAAATCAGATTCGCGCCGGACAGCAAGGTCACGCGCAGCAAGATTGCGACGCTCGACGACGAACTGCGCAGCGAATTTGCCCGCATCGGCCGCATCGGTGACGGCGTGATCATCGAGGACAAGGGTTATTCGCTGGCCATTCATTACCGGATGGCCCCGCACCTCGGCGGCGACATCATGAAAGGCGTATCCGCCATCTGCAAACACGAGCGGTGCGATTCGCTCGAGGTGCTGCCGGGGAAGCTCGTCGTCGAGATCAAGCCGGGGGGTTACGACAAGGGCACCGGCGTGCGGGAAATGATGAGCGTGCCGCCGTTCACCGGCCGGCGCCCGATCTTCATCGGTGACGACGTGACCGACAGCGCGGCCTTTGCGGTGCTGCCCGATTACGGCGGGACCGGCTTTTCGGTCGGCGGCATCGTGCCCGGCGCGAGCTTGAACTTCGATGGCCCACAGGATGTACGGCGCTGGCTGCGCAATCTCAGCGAGGGGGGACAATGACGCAGGCCCGGACCGATTACGGACTCGACCTCGCCCTTATCGGCAACGGCCGCACCACCGCTCTGCTAGAACCTTCGTCACGCATCACCTGGTGGTGCTTCCCCCGTTTCGACAGCGATCCGGTGTTCTGCCGGCTGCTGGCCGGCACCGAAGAGAAGGGCTTTACCGACGTCGTCCTCGAGGGAGCGAAGAACTTCGAGTCGCAATACCTGCGCAACACCGCGATCGTGGAGACCGAAATCACCGACGAGAACGGCGGCGCAGTCCGCGTCACCGACTTCGCGCCGCGGTTCCAGAATCTCGATCGCACCTATCGCGCGCCGCAACTGATCCGGATTATCGAGCCCGTCGCCGGATTGCCGCGCATCACCATCCGTTTCCGGCCTACCCACAATTACGGCATCCCGGTCCGACATCACACGCTCGGCAGCAATCACATCCGCTATTGGGGCGGCAACATGCAGCTGCGGCTCACCACCGACGCACCGCTGTCCTACATCGAGCGTGAAACATCGTTCGTGCTGACGCGGCCGATCCACATGGTGTTCGGCGCCGACGAGCCGTTCCCCGCCGCACTCGGTCCGACCTGCCGCGACTTCCTCGACCGCACGCGGGGCTATTGGCGGGAATGGGTGCGCCGGCTGAACCTGTCCTATGACTGGCAGGACGCGATGATCCGTTCCGCGATCACGCTGAAACTGTCCAATTTCGAGGAGACCGGCGGCATCGTCGCCGCCCATACCACCTCGATTCCGGAATCGCCGCACTCGCAGCGCAACTGGGACTACCGCTTCTGCTGGCTGCGCGACGCGTATTTCGTGGTGAAGGCGCTGAACCGGCTCGGCGCCACCCGCACGATGGAAGATTTCATCTTCTACATCATCAATCTCGTCTCCGAAGAGGCCGAGATGATCCGCCCGGTCTATTCCATCGTGGCGAACGATCCGATGGACGAACACATCGCGGAAAACCTGGCAGGCTTCCGCGGCGACGGTCCGGTGCGGATCGGCAATGCCGCAGCCGAACAGGCCCAGCACGACACCTATGGCAGCGTCATCCTTGCAGCCATGCCGATGTTCTTCGACCAGCGCCTGCCGCAGATGGGCGACGAGTCGCTGTTCCAGCTGCTCGAAGTGCTGGGCCGCAAGGCCGAGCGGCTCGCGCTCACACCCGACGCCGGCATCTGGGAGTATCGCGGTCGCCAGCGCATCCACACCCATTCGGTGGCGATGAGCTGGGCCGGCTGCAATCGCCTGGCCGCCATCGCACAGCGCCTCGGTTTCCTCGATCGGGCCAGCCACTGGAACGATGCCGCCGACCGTCTGCACGCGGCCCTGATCGCCGGCGCCTGGAACGAAAAGCGCGGCGCCTTCACGGCCGCCTTCGGCTCGGACGATCTCGACGCCAGCGTGCTGCTGCTTCACGAACTCGGCATCGTCGAGGCCGACGACCCCCGGTTCGTGTCCACGGTGACCGCCATGGAACATGAACTTCTGCGCGGCAAACACGTTATGCGTTACGCCAGCCCGGACGATTTCGGCGTGCCCGAGGGTGAATTCCTGATTTGCCGCTTCTGGCTCATCGACGCCTGGTGGTCACTCGGACGCAAGCAGCAGGCCCGCGATCTGTTCATCGACGCTCTCAACTACACCAATCGATACGGGCTTCTGGCGGAGCATATTCATATGCAGGACGGACAGCTTTGGGGAAATTTCCCCCAGACCTATTCTATGGCGGGCCTGATTTTGACTGCGATGCGGCTGTCGCGTAGCTGGGAGGACCGCTATTGGCGCGGCTAGTCGTTGTATCGAATCGCGTATCGGCGCCCAAATCCGGCACCCGCGCCGGCGGCCTCGAGGTTGCCGTCATGGCCGCGCTCAAGCGCAATCCGGGCATCTGGTTCGGCTGGAGCGGACGGCTGTCGACCAACGTGCTCGCCACCCGCACCATCGAAGGCGACCAGGTCTCCTTCGTTCTCACCGATCTGCCGCGGGAAGCCTACAACGAATTCTATTACGGTTTCGCCAACCGCGTGCTGTGGCCTATCCTGCATTACCGGCTCGATCTCGCCGAATTTTCGCGGCAGGACCTGTCGGGTTACATCCAGATCAACGAGCATTTCGCCGACGAACTGGACGAACTTCTGAAACCAGACGACGTCGTCTGGGTCCACGATTATCATTTCCTGTTGCTGGCCAAGGCGCTGCGCGAGCGCGGACACCGCAACAAGATTGGCTTCTTCCTGCATACGCCATTTCCTCCGGTCGAGATCATCACCGGGCTGCCGCACCACGAACGCATCATCTCCGCGCTCTGCCATTACGACCTCGTCGGCTTCCAGACCGAAACCGACGCCGCCAATTTCGCGCGCTATGTCGAGAGCGAGATCCGGTACCCCGGCGACCGCAAGTCCGGCTACGACACCGGCGAGCGCACGATCTGCATCTCCGACTTTCCGGTCGGCGTGGAAATGGAGAACTTCAACAAGACGGCGCGGCGCGCGATGAAGTCCTCGTTCGTGCGCGGCGTGCTGTCGTCACTATCGGGGCGCGCCATGATCATCGGCGTTGACCGGCTGGACTATTCGAAGGGCATCGAAAATCGGCTCGCCGCCTTCGAGCACTTCCTCGCCGACTATCCTGAATGGCGTGACAATGTCACCTATCTTCAGATCACGCCCAAAAGCCGCTCCGAAATCCCCGAATACATGCAGATGGAGCGCAACGTCTCCTCGACCGTTGGCCGCGTGAACGGCAAGTATGGCGAAGCGTCATGGACACCGATCCGCTACGTCAATCGCGCGCACACCCGCACCGCGCTGGCCGGTCTCTACCGCGCGTCGCGCGCCGCGCTCGTCACACCGCTGCGTGACGGCATGAACCTCGTCGCCAAGGAATATGTGGCGGCCCAGGACGCCGACGATCCGGGCGTGCTGATCCTGTCCCGCTTTGCCGGCGCGGCCGTGGAGTGCAAGCCTGCGCTGCTGGTCAATCCCTATGATACCGAAGCCGTCGCGGCAGCGATTTACCGGGCGCTGACAATGCCGCTCGACGAGCGTCGCGCGCGGCACAATGCGCTCTACGGCATTCTGACCAAGAACGACATCAACGAATGGCCCGGCCGCTTCCTGACGGCCCTGACCGGCGCGCCGACCCTCGACGCCGGGCCGCATGCCGGGCCCGATGCCGGCGCGCTGGAGTCTGCGCCGGGTCCGATCGTCTTGCCGAAGCGGCGCGCCGCCGCTTCCCGCGCGAATTGAGGGCTAACGCGAAGGAGATGAACCATGCTGCCGATCGGAAAGACCAGATGGGCGATCCCCGAAGGCTATATTCCGTCAGGCAGCATTTCGCAGGACCGCGCGCTGCTGTCGCATGAGACCGCCTGCATCCTCAACGCCGGCGAGCGCGAGGCCAACATCCGGCTGACGGTGTTCTTCGCCAGCCGCGATCCCGTGACCTATCAGGTCAGGGTGCCGGCACGGCGCACGCTGCATCTGCGGTTCAACGACCTCAAGGACCCCGAACCGGTGCCGCTCGACACCGACTATGCGTCCGTGTTCGAGTCCGATGTACCGATCATCGTGCAGCATACGCGGCTGGATTCGCGGCGGGCGGAGATCGCGCTGCTGTCGACGGTTGCCTACGGTCAGGACTGAGCGCCTGGCCTGACCGGTAACATGGTCGCGTGAGCCATTCCGTCATGAACCGGCGTGCCGTCATCTTCGCGCTTCTGTCCGCTGCCCTGTTCGGCGTCTCGACGCCGGCAGCGAAGTGGCTCCTTGGCACGATCGATCCGGCGATCCTGGCGGGCCTGTTCTATTGCGGCGCCGGCATCGGCGTCGCCGCGCTCAGGCGGCTGACCGGACCCCTGCTCCGCGAGAGCGCATCGCAGGCGCCACTCGAACGGCGTGACATTCCCTGGCTGGCCGGGGCGGTCCTTGCCGGCGGTGTCATCGGACCTGTGCTGCTGATGCTCGGCCTCACGATGACGGACGCCGCCTCCGCGTCGCTGCTGCTGACGCTTGAGGGCGTCGCGACCGCCCTGCTCGCATGGTTCGTCTTTCATGAGCATTTCGACCGCCGTATCGCGCTCGGCATGGCGTGTCTCGTGGCTGGTGCGATCATCCTCGCATGGTCGGGCACGCCGACAAGCGCCGGATTGCTGGGACCGCTCGCCATCGCCGGCGCCTGTCTCGCCTGGGGCATCGACAACAACCTGACCCGCAAGGTGTCGCTGGCCGATCCGCTGCAGATCGTGGAGATCAAGGGACTGATCGCAGGTCCGATCAATCTGGCCATCGGCCTTGCCGCCGGCGCGTCCCTGCCGCCCACAGTTCCGGCACTCGCCGCCGCGCTGGTCGGCTTCATCGGCTACGGCGTCAGTCTTGCGCTGTTCGTGCTGGCGCTGCGCTATCTCGGTACCGCGCGCACAGGCGCGTATTTTTCGACGGCGCCGTTCCTCGGCGCGGTTGCGGCGGTGATGCTGCTGCACGAGCCCGTCACGTTGCAATTGCTTGCGGCCGGCTTGCTGATGGCGCTCGGCGTCTGGCTTCACCTGACCGAAATCCATGAACACGAGCACGACCATGCACCGCTCGAGCACGCGCACGCGCACGTTCATGACGCGCACCACCGCCATGCGCATCGCGCTGACGATCCGCCGGGGGAACCGCACACCCATCGGCACCGGCATGTCCGATTGCGCCATCGCCATCCGCATGTGCCGGACATGCATCACCTGCACCGACACTAATCGGGCTGGCGCTTCATTCGGCAACTTTTAGTTGCGGATACCCCTTAATAGCCCTAAGCAAAATGGACGGTCGGACAGATGATGCTTCGCTACGACGCCAAGTTGGGGGGCAGCGAATGTCGCTTTACGGAACCCGGCAATGCATGCGGCCGCGAGTTGCAGCGCGGGTTCCGCAAGGAAAAGCAGCGCTAATTGCGACGAGCGTTGCGATTGCGGCGCTCCTGATGGCGGTCCCCGCCACGGCGCAGTCCAAGAAAAGCGAGAACGGCAAGGGCGAGACATTCGAGGCACCGGGCGGCGATATCTTCGGATTCACCTCACCGACCGATGTCGGCAACAAGGGCGAATACAGCTTTGCCAACGAGTTCGACGGCCGCCTGCAGAAGCGCGACGGCACGTATCGCGCCTTCAGCAACAAGACCGAGTTCGGATACACCTTCACCGAAAACTTCTGGCTCGGCGGTTCCGCTTTCCTCAGCGCACATCATATCCGCGGGGTCCCCGATCTCGACGATCTGAGCGAGATCAATTTCGACGGGCTGTCGTTCCAGCCGATGCTCCGGCTGATCGAACGCAGCGCCAGCAACCCCTTCGCACTGGCCATCTCCGCCGAGCCGCGCTGGGCGCGGATCGACGGTGGCAACGGGCTTCGTTCGACCGCCTACGCCGTCGAGTTCAAAATCATGATGGATGGGGTGATCGTGCGGGACAAGCTGTTCTGGGGCGCCAATCTCAACTGGGCTCCGATCCGCGGACAGGATAGCGCCGATCGTTCGATCTGGCTGGACCAGTCCGCCAGCGTGGCGTCCATGGCCATCACCGCGCAGGTGACCGATAAGCTTTTCATCGGCGCCGAAATCCGTCATCTCGCCGCCTATGACGGAACATGGTTCGAAGATCGCCTCGGCTATGCCGTGTATCTCGGGCCGACATTGCTCTGGAACATCACCGACAAGGTCGCGCTGAACCTGACCTGGCAGCCGCAGATTGCCGGCAAATCGGTCGATACGCCCGACCTGCGCTACGATCTCAACATCTTCGACCGCTCTCAATTCCGCATCAAGCTGGCGGCGACGCTGAATTAGATACCGAAGCTGCGTCGAGCCATCGCCACCATGGGTTGCCCGGCAATCTCCGTTTGCCGGCGCGAGGCGCCGTTTGTCGTGAATCCTGTTGGGATCGAACATTCGGGCCGTTGGCATGCCCCATTCCCGCGCATATGGTCGCCGCCCCGAATCGATTGAGGGCGCTGATGGCTGCCGACCTTTCGCGTATTGCGCGTACGATTGCCGATGAGATTGCTGCAAAGCCCCCACAGGTTGCTGCTGCAATCGGACTTCTCGACGAAGGCGCGACCGTTCCGTTCATCGCCCGTTACCGCAAGGAGGTAACCGGCGGACTCGACGACACGCAGCTGCGCCAGCTCGAGGAGCGCCTCTCCTATCTGCGCGATCTCGAATCGCGGCGCGAAACCGTGCTCGAATCGATTCGCTCGCAGGGCAAGCTCACCGAGGATCTCGAGGCGAAGATCGGCGCGGTTACAACCAAGGCCGAACTTGAAGATCTGTACCTGCCCTACAAGCCGAAGCGCCGCACCCGCGCCGAAATCGCGCGCGAACGCGGCCTCGGTCCGCTCGCCGAAACCATTCTCACCGACCGCTCGGTGGTCCCGCTCGAACTTGCTGCGCAATTCATCACCGAGGAGGTGCCGGACACCAAGACGGCGCTCGATGGCGCGCGCGACATTCTGGTCGAGACCTTCGCGGAAAACGCCGATCTTGTTGGCCGGCTGCGCACCTATCTCAAGGACAAGGCCAACGTGCATGCCAAGGTCGTCGACGGCAAGCAGGAGGCCGGCGCGAAATTCTCCGACTATTTCGATCATACCGAACGCTGGGCAACGACGCCCAGTCATCGCGCGCTGGCCATGCTGCGCGGCCGCAACGAAGACATCCTGACCGTCGATATCGAGGTCGATGCCGACAGCACCGCGCTGGTGAAGCCGGTCGAGCAGATGATCGCCGACGCCTATGCGATCCGCGCCGATGCCGGCGCCGCCGACAAATGGCTGATGGATGTCGCGCGCTGGACCTGGCGCGTGAAGCTCTCGCTCACGCTGTCGATCGACCTGATGACCGAAATGCGCGAGCGCGCCGAGGAAGAGGCGATCCAGGTGTTCGCCCGCAATCTCAAGGATCTCTTGCTGGCGGCGCCGGCCGGCTCGCGCGCGACGATCGGTCTCGATCCCGGCATTCGCACCGGCGTGAAGGTCGCCGTCGTCGACAACACCGGCAAGCTGCTCGAAACCACCACGGTCTATCCGTTCCAGCCGAGGAACGACGTCCGTGGCGCGCAGGCCGAAATCGGACGGCTGATCGTGCGCCACAAGGTCGAGCTGATCGCCATCGGCAATGGCACGGCGAGCCGCGAGACCGACAAGCTGGTTGCCGATCTTCTGGCCGACATGCCGTCGCCGAAGCCGATCAAGGTGGTGGTGAGCGAAGCCGGCGCGTCGGTTTACTCCGCTTCGGCCACCGCCGCCGCCGAATTCCCCGGTCTCGACGTGTCGCTGCGCGGCGCGGTGTCGATCGCGCGGCGACTGCAGGACCCGCTGGCGGAACTGGTCAAGATCGAGCCGAAGTCGATCGGCGTCGGCCAGTATCAGCACGACGTCGACCAATACAGGCTGGCGCGCGCGCTGGACGCGGTGGTGGAAGACGCGGTGAACGCGGTCGGTGTCGATCTCAACACCGCGTCGGCGTCGCTGCTGTCGCGGGTGTCGGGCCTCGGCGCCTCGCTCGCCGAGATGATCGTCGCGCATCGCGACAAGGTCGGCGCCTTCAAGAACCGCAAGCAATTGCTGGAAGTCTCGCGGCTTGGGCCGCGCACCTTCGAGCTCTGCGCCGGCTTCCTGCGCATTCCGAATGGCGATGAGCCGCTCGATGCGTCGTCGGTGCATCCGGAAGCCTATGGCGTCGCCAAGAAGATCGTCGAGGCCTGCGGCCGCGATGTGCGCGCACTGATGGGCGACAGCGCCGCCCTTAAGGCGCTCGATCCGCGCACATTCGTCGACGAACGCTTCGGGTTGCCGACCGTGCGCGACATCCTGGTCGAACTGGAAAAGCCGGGCCGCGATCCGCGTCCGAGCTTCAAGACCGCGACCTTCACCGACGGTGTCGAGGAGATCACCGACCTGAAGCCGGGAATGCTGCTGGAAGGCACCGTGACCAACGTCGCCGCCTTCGGCGCCTTCGTGGATATCGGCGTGCATCAGGACGGCCTTGTTCACGTCTCGCAACTGGCCGACCGCTTCGTGAAGGACCCGCATGAAGTGGTGAAAGCGGGCGATGTGGTGAAGGTGCGCGTCGTCGAGGTCGACGTGAAGCGCAAGCGCATCGGCCTCACGATGCGCAAGGATGGTGGTGCGGCCTCGCCGCGCTCCGGCGCAGGCAATGCCGCCGAGGGCAAGGGCAAGTTCAGCGGCCCCCGTTCATTCGGCGGCGGCAACGCGCGCGGGTCCGATCGGGCGGCACCGCAAGGCGCGCTGGCAGCGGCTCTCGCCGAGGCAATGCGGCGCAAGTAAGAGCGGTTTTCCCCGTCATGCCCCGCGCAAGCGAGGCATGACGGGATTGGCCGCTTACTGGATCGTCCGCGTTCGCGGACGATGACAGCAAAGCATCGTAGCTCGCATGAGCGCAGCGACATGCGGGGGTGGTGATCCCGGATATCGCTTCGCTCATCCGGGCTACCGCTGGATCGCCCGCATTCGCGGGCGATGACATTGAAAGAACGTTCTTCGAATCAGAAAGCGCTTCAGTGCGTCGCCGCTTCCGGCTTCGCGGCGAGCGCCCGCGCCAGCACGCGCGCAACATGCACCGCATCGCGGCCGGTGCCGTCGTGGATCTGGTGGCGGCATGAGGTGCCATCGGCGACGATGATTGCATCGTCCTCGGCTTTCCGCACCGCGGGCAGGAGCGACAGTTCGCCCATCGCGAGCGACACGTCGATGGTGTCGGCGCCATAGCCGAAGGCGCCGGCCATCCCGCAGCAGCTTGATTCGATGGTTTCGACCTTGAGGTCGGGCACGAGTTTGAGCACCGCCTGCACTGGGCCGAACGCCTCGAACGCCTTCTGGTGGCAATGGCCGTGAACCAATGCGCGCTGCGGCGTGGATTTCAGTTTCAGATCAAGCCGCCCGGCCTTGTGCTCGCGCGCAAGGAATTCCTCGAAGGTCAGCGCAAGTGACGCCAGCTTCTGCGCGGCATCGGACTTCACCAGCGCCGGCACTTCGTCACGGAACGACAGGATGCAGCTCGGCTCGAGGCCGACAACCGGAATGCCCTTGTCGATCAACGGCGCGAGCGCATCGAGCGTGCGCACCGCCTCCTCGCGAGCCTGATCGACGGCGCCGACCGACAGGAAGGTGCGGCCGCAGCACAGGGGACGCGCCGTGCGGTCCGCTGGTTGCGCGATATGCACCGTGTATCCTGCAGCCGTCAGCACCGCGACCGCGTCGTCGAGATTCTCGCGCTCGAAGTAGCGATTGAAGGTGTCGGCGAAGAGGACGACTTGCCCTGATGAGTCCTTCTTCGCTTCCCCACTTGCTCCGTTGGACTCCCTCCCCCCTTGCGGGGGAGGGTTGGGGAGGGGGGTGACTGCAAATGCCGACGCCTCGATTGCAGGCGCCCCCCCCCCCCCCCCCCCCCCCCC
>JAEWHY010000529.1 GCA_023387555.1 Pseudomonadota bacterium | reverse complement strand
GGCATCATGTCGGGGTGTCGCGACAGCGGCCACATATGCGCGATCCGGTCCTTGAAATGGAAACCGAACCAGTATGACACCCAGTCGCCGGCTGCGGCGCCCGCCGCGGCCGCAAGCCAGATCGGCCAAAATACAAGCCCGGACGCGTTGATTAGCGCGCCGATCGCGACCAGCGCCGCCCATGCGGGAATGAACAGCGACAGGAAAGCCAGCGACTCCCCGAACGCGAGCAGGAATACGATCGGCAACGCCCACCAGTGATTCTGGCGGACGAATTCGATGACAATCTCTGTGTATTCCTGCATCCGATTGCGAAAGGCGCGGCGGGGGCCTTGGTCTAGCCCGCCGCCACGCAATGTTCCAGCGTGGAAATGGTAAAATCCTGAGCTATCTCATGCAGGTTCAAGGTTTCGCCACGGGCGTGGCATAGTGAGCGCACCCTTGATTCGAACAACGACGTAGTATCAACGACCAAGCATGGCCAAACCCACCAAGCCAGCCCGGACCGTGAACAAGAACGCCAAGTCCGAGAAAAAGACCCAGAAAACCACCGACCTGTTTGCAGAGGCCCCGGCCGCGGCGAAGCGGAAGGCCCCGGCACGCAGCGCGCCTGCGCGCAATGGTGGCGGCGACGACGGCTACAACGCGCATCACATCGAGGTTCTCGAGGGTCTTGAGCCGGTCCGGCGCCGGCCGGGCATGTATATCGGCGGCACCGACGAGAAGGCCCTGCATCACCTGTTCGCCGAAGTGATCGACAATTCGATGGACGAGGCGCTGGCCGGCCATGCGACCTTCATCGAGGTGCATCTGGGCGCCGACGGCTTTATCTCGGTGGCCGACAACGGGCGCGGCATGCCCGTCGATCCGCATCCGAAATTTCCGAAAAAGTCCGCCCTCGAAGTCATCATGTGCACACTGCATGCCGGCGGCAAATTCGATTCCGAGGTCTACGAGACCTCCGGCGGCCTGCACGGCGTCGGTGTATCAGTGGTCAATGCGCTGTCGGAAAAGACTGAAGTCGAGGTCGCGCGCGGGCAGCAGCTCTACAAGATGACCTTCAGCCGCGGACATCCGAAGGGCGGCCTGGAGAAGCTCGGCAAGGTGACGAACCGGCGCGGCACGACGGTGCGCTTCAAGCCGGATCCGCAGATTTTCGGCGAGAAGGCGAAATTCGATCCGGCGCGGCTGTTCAAGATGACGCGCGCCAAGGCCTATCTGTTCGGCGGCGTCGAAATCCGCTGGTCGTGCGATGCCTCGCTGATCACCGACGATACGCCCACGCAAGCGGTTCTGCACTTTCCGGGCGGCCTGCAGGATTACCTGGCGGCGCTGATCGAGAAATCGACGCGCGTGCATCCGGACATCTTCGCCGGCGGCTCGGAAAAGAAGGGCGTGCGCGGCTCGGCCGAATGGGCGGTGGCTTTCGTCGCCGACATGGACCCGTTCGTATCCTCGTACTGCAACACCATCCCGACCCACGATGGCGGCACGCATGAGAGCGGATTGCGCACCGCCCTGTTCAAGGGACTGCGCGACCATGCGGCGCGTGTGAATCAGGAGAAGCGCGCCGCGGTCATCACCTCCGACGACGTGATGGCGGGCTGCTGCGCGATGGTCTCGGTGTTCATCCGCGAGCCGGAATTCCAGGGCCAGACCAAGGACCGCCTCGCGACGCCGGAAGCCGCGCGCGTGGTCGAACAGGCGATCCGCGATCCGTTCGATCACTGGCTGGCCGCCAATCCGGCGCAGGCCAACAAGCTGCTCGATTTCGTGATCGAACGCGCCGAGGAACGCGTGCGCCGCCGGCAGGAAAAGGACGTCGCGCGCAAGAGCGCGGTGCGCAAGCTGCGGCTGCCCGGCAAGCTCGCCGATTGCACCAATACCGCGGCGCAGGGCTCGGAAATATTCATCGTCGAAGGCGACAGCGCCGGCGGCTCGGCCAAACAGGCGCGCGATCGCGCGTCGCAGGCGGTCTTGCCGTTGCGTGGCAAGATCCTCAACGTCGCCTCCGCCGGCAAGGACAAGCTGGCGCAGAACCAGCAGCTCGCCGATCTGATCCAGGCGCTCGGCTGCGGCTACGGCAGCCATTATCGCGAGAGCGATCTGCGTTACGACAAGATCATCGTGATGACCGACGCCGACGTCGACGGCGCGCATATCGCTTCGCTGCTGATCACCTTCTTCTACCGGCAGATGCCGAAGCTGATCGAGGACGGCCATCTCTATCTTGCTGTCCCTCCCCTGTACCGGCTGTCGCATGGCGGCAAGACGTTTTACGCGCGGGACGACAAGCACAAGGAGGAACTCCTGAAGAAGGAGTTTCACGCTAACGCCAAGGTCGAGGTCGGCCGCTTCAAGGGCCTCGGCGAGATGATGGCGAACCAGCTCAAGGAAACCACCATGGACCCGAAGAAGCGCACGCTTCTCAAGGTCATGCTGCTCGACGCGGAAAAAACCGGAACCGCGAAGTCGGTCGATCAGCTGATGGGCACCAAGCCCGAGGCGCGCTTTGCCTTCATTCAGGAGAAGGCGGAATTCGCCAGCACCGACATGCTGGACGTGTGATCGCAACCGCGGCGCCGGCGCGGCGCCGACAATTGCAAAGGCGGTACAGAACCGGGCGCCCCAAATATAAGAAGCGGGGCGCCAATCCGCGCCCCGCGCCGCAATTCAATTCGTTCGTTCGGCCTGCGCCTAGTTCCCGAACTTCAGGTTGCCGGCCTTGATCACCTCCGACCACAATTTCTGTTCGTCGGCGATGACCTTGCTAAAGGCCTCGGTCCCCGAACCGCGCACCACCACCGCCATGCCGCGCAGCTTTCCGGTTACGTCGCTCTGCGTGATGACCGCGTGCAGCTCCTTGTGCAGCTTGTCGACGATCGGCTTCGGCGTACCGGCCGGCACGAAGAAGCCGCTGAACAGACTGACATTCACGTCGGGGTAGCCGGATTCCGTCATGGTCGGCACGTCAGGCAGATCGGGAAAGCGCTCCTTCGCGAGCACCGCAAGCGCCCGCATCTTGCCGCCCTGCACCTGCGAGACCAGCGGCGGCGGATCGACGACGGTCATCGCCGCATTGCCGGAGATCACGCCGAGGATCGATTCCGCCGAGCTCTTGTAGGGGATCGCAGTGCCATTGGCGCCCGACTTCATCTTGAAGAGTTCGGACGGCAGCGTGAAGGCCGGCGACGAGGTGGCGTAATTCGCCTTGCCGACGTTGGCCTTGGTCCAGTCGACCAGCTCCTTCGCGGTCTTGGCCGGATGGTCGGCCGCGACCGCAAGGAACAGCGGGAAATCGCCGATCATGGTGACCGGCGTGAAGCTTTTAAGCGTGTCGTATTCGGTCTTGTAGATCAGCGGCCCGATCACCATCGCGCCGCTGGCGCCGACCAGCACCGAGTAGCCATCGGCCGGCTCGCGCGCGACCTGTTCGGCCGAGAGCCGTCCGCCGGCGCCCGGCTTGTTTTCGATCAGCACGGTCCAGCCGGTGCGCTTCTGCAGTTCGTTCGCGATCAGCCGTGCGAAGATATCGTTGCCGCCGCCGGCGGCAAAGCCGACCACCATGCGGATCGGCTTGTTTGGATACGATGCCGCCGGATCCTGCGCCGATGCCGCCCAGGCGGACATTGCAAGCGCCAGGGCTCCCAGCGACGCCCGAAGGCCCCACCTTATTGCCATGCGTATCTCCCTGTGCGGCCTGTCTCCGGCATATGCTGCCGTGCGGCCTTGCAGGTCATACTAACGGCGTGGCGAAGCGGCGCAAGTTCCGCAAGGCTGCGGAATGCGCCGCGCGCTTATACGATGGGCAATCCGGTGTATTGCTCGGCGAGCGAGGTCTGCGCCGCGGTGGAATGGGCAATATAGTCGAGTTCCGCCAGTTGCCGGCGGCGGTCGAACGGCACCTCGTCCGGGAACACGTGGAAGATCTGCGTCATCCACCAGGAGAAGCGCTGCGCCTTCCAGATCCGCTCGAGGCAGGTCGTCGAATAGCCGGCCAGCAGGTCGGTGCTGTTCTTCTTGTAGAAGGCATCAAGCGCGCGCGCGAGCATGCGCACGTCGGCGAGCGCGAGGTTCATGCCCTTCGCGCCGGTGGGTGGCACGATATGCGCGGCGTCACCCGCAAGGAACAGCCGGCCGGTCTGCATCGGTTCGCAGACGAAACTGCGCATGGCGGTGACGCCCTTCTGCAGGATCGGCCCCTCCTGCAGTTTGCGGGTGCCGCCGAGCCGGGTGTGCAGCTCTTCCCAGATGCGATCGTCCGGCCAGTTCGCGACGTCCTCGTCGGGCGCGACCTGGATGTAGAGCCGCGACAGCGTCGGCGAGCGCATGGTGTAAAGCGCAAAGCCGCGGTCGTGATAGGCGTAGATCAGTTCCTCGTCCGGCGGTGGCGATTCCGACAGGATGCCGAGCCAGCCGAATGGATAGTCGCGATCGAAATAGGTCAGCGCACCGGCCGGGAACGCCGGGCGGCAGATGCCGTGGAAGCCGTCGCATCCGGCGATGAAGTCGCAGTCGATGCGCGTTTCCTTGCCGTCCTGTTGGAAAGTGATGAACGGCTTGTCGGTGCCGATGTCGTGAACCTTGGTGTCCTCGACCTCGAACACGATCTGCCCGCCATCGGCGAGCCGCCGCGCGACGAGATCCTTCACCACCTCCTGCTGGCCGTAGATCGTGATGCCCTTGCCGACCAGCTTGCGGAAATTCAGGTGATGGGTCTCGCCGTTGAAGCACAGATGATTGCCGTCGTGGAACATGCCCTCGCGCGCCATGCGCTCGCCGACGCCGGTCTCGGTCAGCATGTCGGCAGCCCATTGCTCGATCAGCCCGGCCCGGATCCGCTGCTCGATATACTCGCGGCTGCGGTTCTCGATGATGATCGAGGAGATGCCGTTGAGATGCAGGAGATGCGACAGCATCAATCCCGCAGGGCCCGCACCGATGATTCCAACCTGTGTCCGCATGTTCATTTCCGTGACAGCCTTCGCGCGCGGGTGTTAGCGCGGCGGCACCGGCGCAGGAAAGACCATTTTGCCGGAAGCGATGGCCTCGTTGGACCGATGTGTCGTCCCGCGAAGGCGCGACCCCGCCGGAAGCCGGGCCGGCGTCAGCGGTTACCGCGCGGATCGGCGCGGAAGGTTTTAACCTCGGACGTCGTCCCGTCGCGATACGTCAGCTC
>JAEWHY010000583.1 GCA_023387555.1 Pseudomonadota bacterium | reverse complement strand
CCCCCCCCCTTCAGACAGCCCGCCTTTTCGGCAATCGATACCGGAGCTTATGAAGCGGAAGCAACGAAGCCGCAAGATTTTGGAGGCATCGAAATAGCAGCGGCGGAACGCGCTGTCGGTTTGACATCGTCCGGCGCTGAAAAAACTGACAGGCAGGAATCGGCCTACCCAAGCCGACCAGCAAATCAAGTTCTGCCCGAGCGCAAACTTTCCTCAGGTCTGCACCAAGGGTCAGAAGCGGACAAAAATCCGGATGATGACTTAACAGAGAGGCGGGTGCTTTGCGAATTTCTGCACCTTCGAGTTGAATTGGTCTCTGTGCGTTGAAACCGCTCTTCTGAGGCAAAATTCTCGCGACATTTCAAAGGCAAAGATCGCACCGCCATTCGAAGGTTCGAATCCGGCCTGCCCAGCCAATGACTAAGCCAATTCTCAGCGGAGACGTTTTCTTGCGTTATCGTGCGCGAGAATGGCGCGAATATCTCTCGGCGGCCGTTTCGTGGTTGCCGCGGCGCGCCTGTACCTATGGTCGGCGGGCAGTTCAGGACCCATCATTTGCCTTAGTGAAAGCCAAGCAGTGCGCGTTGTGCGGACCAATCGGCCGGCAACTGCGCGGTCAATCGCATTAAGCGCATGGCACTGAGCTGTCGCGGCTGCCGGCCATTGACGATCGCTGTGGTTATGTCCGGCGCGAGCCAGCGCAGGCGTAGTAGAATGTAGAGATACTTTGGGGTCACTCGCTGCTCGCGCGCAACGTCATGCACGGTAAGCGTCGGGTTTTCGGCAAGCCGCCGGTGAACATCATGAGCGCGCGTGACGACGCGTAGCAGGCTGAGGTCCGGGGATCTGTTGTCATCTGAATCCTCGACAAGCAGCTTCATCTCGCGACCGACGCGGGTTAGCTGGATGGGCGCTTTGAGGCTGACTATCGGGTCGGCTGGATCGATGGGTTTGTCTTGGGCTAACTCTAGACGTCCGGAGTTGAGCAATCCCGCGAGACGGCTTCGAGAGACGTAGATCTTGACGCAATCGCGACCAACTTCGACGCGGCGGGCCAATGCTGTGAAGATCGTTCGGGTTCGCTCAGGCGTCTGGCCCAGCTCTTCGGCAAGCTGACTACTACGATTGAATAGATGCGCGTGGCCCGAATTGTGGAGGTGTTCATCGTCGAGCGCCCCGAGCAATTGCTTGCGACTGGAGAGAAGGCTTCGAAGTCTTTCGACCACGATCGCTTCGAGGTCTCCGGCAGGGATCCGCTGTCGGGTCGAGGGAGGACGTTTGTCCCCTTTCACGAGCGCCGTCGACACATAATACCGATACCGCTTGCCCTTCTTGACGGACCATGTTGGCGTCAACCGCTCGCCGGTCTCGTCGAAGAGCAGGCCGGTCAGCAGGCTCGGCGCTTTGCTGTTGGTTCCATGGGACCGCTCGATCCGGTTCTCGGAAAGCACGGCCTGGACTGAGTTCCACAGCGGTTTGTCGATAATTGCCTTGTGTTCACCAGGATAGGCACTGCCCTTGTGTACTGCTTCTCCACGGTAGGTGCGGTTCTGAAGCAGCAGATAAAGTGCTCCCTGTGAGAAGCGCTGATCGCCGGACACTGTGCCATCCGGCCGGACACGCCGTTTGCTTCGGATGCCGATCCTATCGAGTTCGAGTTGAAGCGCTCGAACCGACTTGAGCTTGAGGTAGCGGCGGTAAATGTCGACGACGGTGCGGGCCTCTGCTTTATTGACGACCAGCTTGCGATCTTTAGCATCGTACCCGAGTGGCACGGTTCCACCCATCCATATGCCCTTCTTTTTCGAGGCGGCGACCTTGTCGCGCACCCGTTCACCGATCAGTTCCCGCTCGAACTGGGCGAAGGAGAGCAGGATGTTAAGTGTCAGCCGCCCCATGCTCGTGGTCGTATTGAATTGTTGGGTGATGGAGACGAATGAGACACCTCGGCGGTCGAACACCTCAACCAGCTTAGCGAAATCAGACAACGCGCGGGTGAGTCGGTCGACCTTATAGACCACGATTACATCGATCGTTCCGGCCTCGATGTCGGCGAGCAACCGTTGCAGGGCAGGGCGCTCTAACGATCCGCCGGAATATCCGCCGTCATCATACACAGTTGGAATGACGGTCCAGCCTTCGTGCTTCTGCGATTGGATGAAGGCGGTACAGGCCTCGCGCTGCGCATCGAGAGAATTGAAGTCCTGCTCCAGTCCTTCTTCCGTGGATTTCCGCGTATAGATGGCGCAGCGGGCACGTTTCACCGTTCGAAAGCGCTGGTGCTTGTTGGTTTCAGTCATCGCCGCCTCCGGTTGACGTCGGAGGCGTTTTTTTTGCGTCAAGCCCGAAAAAGCGCGGCCCGGACCAATGGGCTCCCGTGATCTTTTTGGCGATCTGGCTGAGGGACGAATAGCTCGTCCCTCCATATTCAAAGCCATCTTCGGTAACGGTCACGGTATGTGTCCGGCCGTGCCATTTGCGGATAAGCCGCGCACCAGGTTTCACGGCAAGTCCGGGGGAGGGGCCGATCTTCCCTGTGGTCCGCAACGTCTGGGCCAGCGTTTGCAGTTTGCGCAACGTAGCCTTGCCGAGACCGCCGTGCTCGATCTCCTGACGCCGGTATGCGAGACCCATTACCAGCAAGTCTCGACTGATTTTGGGTGGCTCGCTTTTATATAGATGCCGCCATTCGCGATGCAGGTCGTCCAGGCTCTTTCGGGCCTGGACGGACCGTGATGATCGCGAGGCCGGCGTCGCCGAAACGACGGAGCGCCGAACCATGACTATGCTGCCTGACGCTTGGATTTAGTCGCCTTGGGCTTCGGCTTGCCCGGCGTGCTGTTAACAATCCGATAGGATCGGTCCGCGTCGCCGTCTTTCTGCGAGTCTAGTGTCAGGCCAAGTTTCTTGCGAACGACACCAGCAAAAAAGCCGCGCACGGAATGCTGTTGCCAGCCGGTCGCCTTCATGATGGCTGCGATGGTTGCGCCATGCGGCTGACGCAACATTTCAATGACATCAGTCTGCTTGGACTTGGCACGCGGCGCGAGCGGGATCGCCTCTTTGCCCGCGGCTTTACGGGATCTATTCGTTGTCGCTGCTTTGGTTTTGTGGACAGACTTGCTCTTGGTCATCTTGAACTCCTGCTTGTCGCGACGGCCAATGCCGTCACCACCGAAGCCCCGCGCAGGCCCAAGGGCACTGGCAGGGAGGAGAAGTTCGTGGTGCGCGATCTCAGGCTTCGCTGATCCGGTTGATCATGCTGACGGCATTAAGAAGCGTGTTCACCTCATAAATCAGTTGTTCGACGTTAAGCGCGATTTTGATAGCCTTTTCGATGTTCCCAGCTGTGGCGCAGGTCTCCGTCGCCCTGGCGATGCTGGCGGCGCGGTCCAGCCGCTCGCGCATCTCTCCAATATGAAATTTGAGTGTTGCATCGACGATTTTCTCATCCATGGCGGGCTCCCTTCGCCACCACACACGCTCTGTCCTGAGGGGAAGTCGAGTGAATAGTGAGCAATCTTGTGGCTCATTTCAGGGAAGGCGGATCATTTTTGGACAGGCCGTTTAGCGGGCGCGGGGCGGATGTTCGTCTCTGGAATTTTCCGGTTCGAATCCGCCCACCCCTGTCTGTACCGAAAACCTAAATCCGGAGATATCGATTATGGAGTCCGCCTAGGATGGCGCGAGAAGCAATCCGTCCGTCGCGCTCGATTTTACGGTATAGAGGCGCGTCTTTGGCCAATGACCAATGCGGGCGCGTTGCATTGTAATAATGCGCATATGATTGCAGCAGCCGACGCAAATGCGCCTCGCCCAGTACGATGACATGGTCCAGGCATTCCCGTCGGATCGTCCCGATCAGCCGCTCGGCATAACCATTTTGCCAGGGCGAAGCTGCGGCAATTGGCCGGTCGCGGATGCCCATCGCCTGTAGCCGCCGAATGACCACAGTGCCGTAAATGCCATCCCGATCCCGGATGAGGTTTTTGGGGCGCTTCATCCCACGGAAATGCTTCGCCGATTCAGCCGTCGGGTTTGCGGTCACATTGATCCAGACCAGATGCCTTCGATCAAGACGGATAATGATGAAGGCATAAAGCAAATTGAAGCCGATGGTGGGGACAACGAAAAGATTCATCGCCGCAATCTCTGGCGCGTGATTGCGCACGAAGATCCGCCAGCCCCGGTTTGGAGATCTACGGTGCCTCGCCATATATTTGGCCACGCTCGATTGAGCTACGTCGAAGCCGAGCTTTAGCAGTTCGCCATGAAGCCGCGGCGCTCCCCATAACGGGTTCTCGAGGCTGATCTGCCGGATCAGCGCCCGAAGTCCAGGACAAACACGAGGTCGCCCTCCCTGCGAGTGCGACTTCCAGCGCCAATACAGACGAAAGCCGGCCCGATGCCATCGGATCAGGGTCTCGGGCTTGATCACCACCAGGGCGCCCGTGATTAAGGGAAACCAACGATAGAGCTGAACCAGGAACCAACGATCACCATTGGTCAGCGGAACCCGACCTTTGACCTTGCGCCGCAAGATCAAGACCTGATGGCGGAGCAGTAAATTTTCGGCAAGCAAGCTGCCTTTCGACCGCAATGGCGCGAACAAAACGGCCAGCAAGTGCAAAAGCAGCGGGATCATCCCGCAACTATAGCCGATTCCAAGACATCACGAGGCTGGATGGAGTTTTCGGTACACACAGCGGTCGCCTATGTCTCCGGGACGCTTGAAGGGACCTGGAACGACAACAGCAATTTCGAGGGGATCCGCTTCATCTATCGTTTCGATATCCGCTCCGGCAAAGTCGCGGAGACGCGCTTGTGGAGCGATGTTGCCGAAGTGCTGCGGAGGTCGGGCAAGAAATAAACTGCCGCCGAAAGGCGGCAGTTTATTCATATCAGAAGAGGCTGTATCTCCTCGGCACCCGCAAGGAGCAAGCGTCGGTAGACATCGATCATCTGGCCGACACTAATGCGATCCACATGCGCGCCGATATTCATCGCGGCGACAACGGTGCCGTCAGAACGTCGTATAGGAACCGAGATCGAGCGGAAACCGGGCTCCGCTTCCTGATCGACAAGCGCATAGCCTTGCGTCCGTGCTGCTACAATCAGCGCCTTGAGAACAGACTTGTCGGTTACGGTCTGAGGCGTGGCTGCGTGCAAATCGAGACGCCCAATTGTCTTGGACAGTTCCTCATCCGTTAGTCCGCCGAGCAGGACCCGGCCGACCGAAGTGCAGTGCGCCGGAAGCCGGTAACCCAGCTCCAGGCCGGTCGAGAAAACTCGCGCCGGTGTTGCGCGGCCAATGAAAACCACGTCGTTTCCATCGAGTATTGCTGCGGAACAGACTTCCTGGGTCTCGATCGCGATCTTGTCCAGGACGGGTTGAATGATCGTGGTGATCTGATTCGAGGAGAGAAAGGCTGAGGCGAGCGTTAGGACGCGAGGCGTCAGCCAGAACAGCTTTCCGTCGCTTGCGACAAATCCAAGCTTCTCAAGCGTATAAAGCACCCGCCGAGTCGTCGCACGCGGCAACTCGGCAAGCTTTGCTGCTTCGCTGAGCGTTAGGGCGCGCGAGGCGCGACTGAATGCGTCGATCACACGAAGCCCGCGCGCCACGCCCTCCAAAAACTGGGGGTCGGCAGCCGCCGCGTTGCTGGGTCTGGTAAGTCTCGGCATTCGAATCACATCCGGCTCGCTTACTTTGCGTGCGCGGCGAGGCCGGTCAATTGTTTTGAGAAGGACCGGGCGCCTCGATCTGCCGCAAGTCGAAGGACAGGTCTATGACCTGATGGGGGAGGGGCGTTCGACCGGACGCAAGTAACTTGCGGCCGATCAGTTGGTCGCTGGGGCGGTTCACGCTTTCGATGCCGGTGAGCCTGGGGCCCTGATACATGAAGATGGAAAACTTGCGCTGTTCGACGTCCCCGCGAACGGCTTGTGAGTCGTGGTCCATCAGCAAACCGGTCATCTGGAGTTTGCAATCGAACTGGTCCGACCAGAAGCGCGGTACCGCGGAATACGGAAGCGGCCGGCCGGCAATGGTTGATCCTACGGTTCGCCCCTGGTCGAGCGCGTTCTGCACGGATTCCAGGCGCAGGCGGCATCGGGCAAAGTCGCTGGGGTGGTTCGAACAGTCGCCAGCCGCGAATATCGCGTCATCAACGGTCCGGCAAAGTTCATCCACGACGATGCCATTCGCGGTTGCGAGGCCGCTTGCTTTGGCAAGTTGATCATTTGGACTTGAGCCGATGCCTGCCACGATCAGGTCGCAGTTGATTGCCCGCCCGGAATTGCAGGTGATGATGCGCAAATCGCCGTCTCGTCCGTCGATCCGCTCTGCGGTTTCGCTGACCATGATGTCCGTGCCGTGTCCGCGATGAAGCTCGAGAACGAAGTCCGACATGGTTTGCGAGACCGCGCGCTGCAGGAGCCTCGGGGCCGCTTCGATGACGGTTACCTCCTTGCCCATGACCCGCGCGGCGGCCGCAACCTCGAGCCCGACAAAGCCCCCGCCGACGATAGCGACTGATGAAGCACTTTCAAGCTGTCCTCGCAGGCGCACTGAATCATCGAGTGTTCTTAGGTAGCGCACGTCCGCTTTGTCAGAGCCCGAAACCTGAAGCCGCCTGATTTGCGCCCCGCAAGCCAGCACGAGCACGTCGTATGGCTGATTGTCGCCGTCCGAAAACGTCAGCTGTTTGGCCTGTCGGTCGATCTCGACGACTGACTTGCCCAATAGCAGTTCGATTGAATTGTTACGAAAGTAATCGGGAGTTCGTAGCCAGAGCGAGTCTTCGCGGGACTTTCCGAGAAGCAAGTCTTTTGACAGCGGCGGACGTTGATAGGGCAGATGAGCTTCATCTGAGATGATGGTGATCCGATCCTGGTAACCGCTCTCCCGAGCGGAGACTGCAGATTGCACGCCCGCGTAGGAACCGCCGACGACCACCATCCCGCTCATGACTGCGTCTCCGGGACATAGACGGTCAATTCCTCGATCTTGTCTGTCGCTGTGATCTGGCAGCTTAAACGGCTGTTGCTTTCGCGACTGGCGGCGACACCATCCAGCAGCTCGAGTTCGTGCTGTGAGGCGGGCGGCAACGATTGCAGACACGCAGCGTCGACGTACACGTGGCATGTCGCGCAGCTCATGCTGCCACCGCATTCCCCGTCGATCCCGCGGATATTGTTCTCAATGGCTGCCGCCATCACGGTGGTTCCGGGTTGGAGCGCTGCGAGTTGCTCGGACCCATCAACCAAAACGTACCGTACGAGTGTCACGAGAATCTCCAAGTTCGATCATCGAACATATGTTCGTTATTATGTACTGAAGATCGTCCCTCGTCAAAGTGAGTTACGAGGGGGAGGCTACAAAATCGCAGCGGTAGGCTATTCAGATTCAATTTTCTATGATTTAATCGAACAATTGTTCGATGAACGAACGAGAGCCGGTTCAATCTGCCAAATGCAGCAGTAATCCTGCGAGGAGATACGCTCATGATGAGTCAGGAACAGAACGACTTGATCACACGCACCGGTCCCAACACGCCGGCGGGGAAGCTGATGCGCATGTATTGGCAGCCGGTTGCGCTCGCGGACGAATTGCAGGGGACGCGGCCGATCAAAGCGGTGAAGCTTCTCGGACAGGAATTCGTCGTATTTCGCGACGAGGAGGGTAGGTATGGGTTCTTGGACCGCGACTGCCCGCATCGCGGTGCTGACCTTGCATTCGGTCGACTGGAGAACGGGGGCCTGCGATGCGCGTTCCACGGGTGGCTGTTCGATACCGATGGCCGCTGTCTGGAAACTCCGGCTGAACCCGTGGGGAGCACTTTCTGTCAGCGGATTCGTCAGGGGGCGTATCCAGTCGTCGAGCGGAACGGCATTGTCTTCGCCTATCTGGGAGCTGGCGAGCCGCCTGCCTTCCCTGCCTTTGATTGTTTCACTGCACCGGACGCATACACGTTCGCATTCAAGGGATTGATCGAGTGCAACTGGCTTCAGGCGCTCGAAGTCGGCATCGATCCGGCGCATGCATCGTTTTTGCACCGCTTCTTTGAAGACGAAGATCCGATGGACGCGTACGGAAAGCAATTCCGCAGCACGTCCGCGGACAGCGATCTGCCGATGACAAAAGTGTTGCGAGAATACGATCGCCCGACCATCGACGTCGAGCCCACGGATTTCGGCCTGCGCCTGATCGCCCTGCGCAAGATCAGCGAGCAGCACACGCATGTGCGCGTCACCAACCAGGTCTTTCCGCATGCCTTCGTCATTCCGATGAGCACCGAGATGACGATCACGCAATGGCATGTCCCGATCGACGACGAGAATTGTTACTGGTACGCGATCTTCACGAGCTTCGGGAAGTCGGTCGACAAGGCGCAGATGCGCGCACAGCGGCTGGAACTGTACGAACTTCCGGAATACCGCTCGCGCAAGAACAGCTCGAATGATTACGGCTTCAATGCGCACGAGCAGGCCCATGAGACCTATACCGGCATGGGCCACGACATCAACGTGCACGATCAATGGGCCGTGGAATCGATGGGCCGGATTCAAAACCGGACCCGCGAGCATCTCGGACAGTCCGACAAGGCGATCATTGCCTATCGGCGAATATTGAAGAAGTCGATCGAGCAGGCGCAGCAAGGAGAGCGCCCGGTAATTGACCCGCAGCGGCTTTCGGAGGTGTCCGGTCCCATGACCATGGACGGTATCGGTCCGACAGCGGGCTGGCAGCAATATTGGGTTGATGTCGATTCAAGGCGTCGTCAGTGCGCCGAGTGGTCGTCCGCGTCCAGCCATGCAGCAGAGTGACGGCTCCAATGAAATTTGTTCATCGCTACGGCCTTTGGTCAGACGAGCAGGAACGCGCCGCAGCCGAAATCTCCGCCATTGTGGATGCCGAGCAGCTTGAGGTCGTTCGTTTTGCGTTCGTGGATCAACATGGAATTCTACGCGGGAAGACGCTGATCGCTGACGAGGCTCTTTCGGTCCTGCACAGCGGGATCACAATGACGACGACGCTACTGGGGAAAGATACCTCGCATCGTACGATTTTCCCCGTCTTCACCGCTGGGGGCGGGTTCGGCATGCCGGAGATGGAGGGCGGCGCAGATTTTCTGATGATTCCGGATCCCTCGACTTTTCGGGTTCTTCCGTGGGTCGAAAAAACCGGATGGGTGCTGTGCGATCTCTACTTCGGAAGTGGTAAGCCGGTGCCGTTTTCGACCCGCCAGCTCTATCGCTCTGTCCTAGATGATTTGGAGGGCAGGGGTTATGAATATGTGGCAGGCCTCGAGGTCGAATTTCACGTTTTTCGACTGACGGACGACAAAATGGAGCCGGCGCATGCCGGGCAGCCAGGCGAGCCGCCCTCCGTGCGTTTGCTGTCGCACGGCTACCAGTATTTGACCGAACAGCGCTACGACCAGATGGAGCACGCGCTCGCGATTATCCGGCGCGACATCGTCAAGCTCGGATTGCCGCTGCGATCGGTGGAAGTTGAGATCGGTCCCAGCCAGACGGAGTTTACATTCGCTCCGACTAGCGGGCTGCTGCCAGCGGACATGATGGTGCTGTTCCGAAGCGCGGTGAAGCAGATTTGCCGCCGTCACGGATATCATGCGACTTTCATGTGCCGGCCAAAGATACCAAATGTTGTGTCCTCGGGCTGGCATCTGCATCAATCGTTGCGCCGGCGCGCCGATGGCCGGAACGCCTTTACCTCTTCGGCGCCCGATAGCGTCCTCTCGGATATCGGAAGGCACTATCTTGCGGGATTGCTTGAGCACGCGCGTTCCGCTGCCGTGTTCTCGACGCCGACGATCAACGGCTACAAGCGTTATCGCGCCTACTCGCTTGCTCCCGATCGCGCGATTTGGGGGCGCGACAACCGGGGTGTGATGCTTCGAGTCCTTGGCGCACCGGGTGATACGGCAACCCGTATCGAAAACCGGGTCGGCGAACCTGCAGCTAATCCATACCTGTACATGGCCAGTCAGATATTGTCCGGACTTGACGGCATCGACGGCGCATTAGAGCCAGGGCCTTCGGCCGACACGCCCTATGAAACGGAGGCGCCGCTCCTGCCGAAAAGTCTTCGCGAGGCTCTCTATGTGCTGAATGAGGACGAGTTCTTTCGAAGAAAGTGGGGAGGGAGTTTCATCGATTATTATACGGCGTTAAAGCAAGCCGAGATCGCGCGCTATCAGCAGGACGTCACAGAATGGGAGCAGCGGGAATATTTCGATGCGTTCTAAAAACGTATCGCGCATTCACTGCGTGATCGCCTTTCTGTGCGAGCCTAATGGGAAATCGGGAAGATGAAAAGGCGCGGGCAGCCTGAATCAATTACATTGAAGAATGGCCGTATCTACCGATCGGCAATGGACGCACGACCGGCGTCGGCCATTTGCTTGGTTGGTGGACGCGTCTCCTGGATCGGTGAGACCACAGATGCACCGCGCGCGGATCGGGTGATCGATCTCAATGGGGCGACGGTGCTTCCTGGCCTCACGGACGCTCATATTCATCTTTATGCGATCGCGCATGCGCGGCTGCAGGTATCGCTGACCCCGTCCGATGTTGCGAGCCTGGCGGACGTTCTGCGCAGGCTGAAAGATCGGGCAGAGGTTGCCGCCGCAGGGGGCTGGGTGTTCGCAACCGGGCTTGATGAGAACGCGCTAGTGGAGCGGCGTCTGCCGCTTAGGGATGAACTCGATCTAGTGTCCCCGGACCGGCCGGTGATGATACGACGGTTCTGTGGGCACGCCGCTGTTGTCAACACTGCGGCACTGCGTGTGCTTGGCCTGCATGACGGCGTCGGCGACCCCGATGGCGGAGCCTATGGCCGAGGGCCGGATGGCCGGCTTGATGGCAAGGCCCTCGAGAGTGCGGCCGACGCTATTTTTCAGAGTGTGCCTGCTTTCGAGCCAGCACTCCTTGCGGATGCGCTACGCGCCACGTTTGCCGATTGTTCGCGCCTTGGCATGACAGCAGCCGTCGAGGCCGCAGTCGGATTTACCGATGGGTTCGTGCAAGAAGACGCGGCTTGGGCACTCTTGCGGGGAGAGAAGGGGCTTCCGCTGAGGCTTGGCTTCATGCTGCAGATCGATGCTCAGGACGCCGCGCGCCGAGGCTTGCGTCCGCAATTCCATCCGGATTGGCAAAGCATGTCATTGAAGTTTTTCGCTGACGGTATCGTCGGCGGACGAACCGCGGCGGTGAGTGAAGGCTATCGCGATACGGCGTCGCGCGGATTGTTCGTGCGAGCCCCGGAAGAGCTCACCCGTGTCATATGTGACGCGCACGATGCCGGATGGCAGGTTGCTGTTCACGCGATTGGCGACGTTGCCATCGATCACATCATCTCCTCGTTTGAGAATGCTCATGGACGAAATCCGCGCGATGACACGCGACATCGGATCGAGCACTATTTCGTACCGCCTGCAGGCGGACTTGATCGCATGAAGGCCTTGGGTGCGTTGGTGGTTACGCAGCCTGGCTTTCTGAAGCGGATGAACCGCTCGATTCGCGGGGCGTTTGGCGAGCGCGCTGACCGTTTCTATCCTGGCCGATCGGTCATTGACGCCGGTGCGCTCTACATCGCGAGTTCCGACGCCCCTACCGGTGTTTGGTCGCCCTGGGTCAATATGGCGGAAGCTGTCGACCGTGCACGAGCGTATGGCGGGCCGATCGGAGCCCAAGAAGGCATCAGTAACCGGGAAGCGTTGCACAGCTACATCGCCGGCGGCGCCTTTGCGATGAGACACGAGGCATTCCGCGGGCGGCTAGAGACAGGAATGGCGGCTGACCTTATTGCTTTGGATCGCGACCCGACGATTGCTGCGCCTGATGCGCTGGCTGAGACCGAAACCCTCATGACGATCGTGAGAGGAGAGGTCGTCCACGACGTCCTGGCCAGCCGCATTCTGGCGCCGACTGCATAGTCGTGACGGTTGCGGAACTGTCCCTCAGCGGCGAACGTTCTAACGTCCGTCCAGACGCGCATCAACTTACGTTGCGGCTCACAAGCTTGAGAGCTGGCATGAACTTCGCTGCAGAATCGCCCTGTTCAAGTGCGAACCGCAAGTTCTGCCGCGAGATGTTGATGTGCTCTTCAGCCAGAGCCTGAGCGCGGCCACTCTGACCTTTCTCCATGGCCTCGACGATTGCGTGGTGCTGGCTATGCGCGATGATCAGCCATCTCTTACCCTGCTCCACTGAGGCGGGTGACGGCACAAGCGCACTCGCTGATGCGAAGGGTAAAGCATTCACGCTCTCCATCGCGCGGATGATGGTTTGGTTGCCTGCGCCCTGAACGATGAGGTGGTGAAAGCGGTCATTCATCTGCGTGTAGGCCGTGTAACCGTCTATCTCGAGCGTTGGACTGTCGATGATGTTGTCCCCCTCGCGCAAGCATTCGTGCAGATCGAGTGATAACTGACGAGGTACGCCATGTTCGGCGATCAGCCGGGCGGCCATTCCCTCCAGCAGGCCGCGAACCAGTATCGCATCATCGATTTCGACCGGAGTGATCTTTCTCATCATGTAGCCGCCGGATGGCGACGGCTCGATAAGACCCTCCTTTTCCAGTCGAACAAGCGCGGCACGGATCGGCGTTCTCGAGACATTCAGCTTGTCCGTCAGGCCGACCTCAGTCAACCGCTCACCCGGTGCGAATTCGCCCTTCAGAATGAGGTCGCGCAACTGCACGAGAATTCGCGTCTGAAGCGATGCCATCGTTCGGGTTCCGAATTGGTTTCTGTATTAAAATGTATACATTATCGTACATTGGATCGCAAGGTGCGCTGTAAAAAGGATCGCTTCAACGCGAAATTAGGAGCTTGACCACCAATGATGTATCCCGATAAGTTATAAGTGGACACAATGGAGGTTGCGGTGCGGGACACGTACGATGGAATTGTTCTCGGTGCGGGTCATAACGGGCTGATTGCCCAAGCCTATTTGGGCAAGGCCGGCCTGAAGGTGCTTTCAATAGACCGGCGCTCGGTTTCGGGCGGCGGCCTCACAACTGAAGAAGAGCCGGCATATCCCGGCTATCGGCACAATACGCACGCTGTCTTCTGTCGAGCCGTTACGTCGATGCCCTGGTATCGCGATCTCGAACTGGAGCGCCATGGCCTGCGCATGATCGAGCCCGAGATGAACGTGGCTCTAATGACGAAGGACGGTGACGCGCTGCAATGGTGGACGAATTTCGACAAGACCTACGAGTCTGTCGCCCGCTTCAGCCGCAAAGATGCGAATACGCTGAAGCGATGGTACGATGAGTTTCTGCCTATCGTCGGAAAGATCCTTCGCCCCGAACTGGCTGCACCTCCGCTGCCGGCCGATAGGCGCAATGCGCTGCTTGCCAGAACTGCCGCTGGTCGGAGACTTCTCGAAGTGGCGAAGATGTCGCCGCTCGAATTCGTCCAGCGCGAATTCGAGCATCCAGTCGTCCAAGCGGGGCTGATCTTCTTCAATGGCCTGCGAGAAGTTGACATGCGTGTCAAAGGCTTCGGCCACCACATTGTGATGCTGCTCGCTTCGCCAGCCAAGGCGCAGATGCCGGAGGGCGGCACCGCCGCGTTGGGCAAGGCGCTCGCGTCTGCGGCCCGCGAGGCAGGTGGCGACATCATGCTGAACACCGAGATCAAGCGGATCATAGTCGAGAACGGCCGTGCCGTCGGCGTCGAAACGATGGCCGGCGATGTAATCAAGGCGCGCAAGTTCGTCGCCTCGACTCTGAATCCGGCCCAGACCTTCCTCGAATTTCTGCGTCCGGAACTCGTACCGGTCGGTTGGCAGGAGAAGGCAAGAGATTTCAAGTTCAATCTCGTCGCGCCGCTGATGTCGTTGCATCTAAACCTGAAGGCAGCGCCCGACTATCTCGCAGCCAAGAAAGTGCCGTCAGCCAACGACTGCTTCATGGTGATCATGGGGATCGACGA
>JAEWHY010000372.1 GCA_023387555.1 Pseudomonadota bacterium | reverse complement strand
GGGAAAGGCGGTCGCCGCGCCCTGGCTTGCCGAGAGGGCGGTCTGCAGCCGTCCGACGGTCTCGGCCCGCAGGGCCGCGACCGCGACGGCAAGCTCCGCCGTCTCGTGTTCGATGGCGTCGAGCCAGTGCGGATCCGCCCTCGCGTCTTCGAGCAGACGGTTGCGCGATCGCAGCGACCGCTCCAGCGCCGATACCCGGCTCGAATGAGACGCATCGACCGCGAGCACCAGCCGGTCGAGAAACCGCCGCCGCTCCGCCGCAGGGCCGGTAAACAGGCCGTCCATGGCCGGCGTCAGCCAGATCACCCGCAGATGTTCGGCAAAGTCGGCGGCCGAGCCCGCCGGCTCGCGATCGATCCGGTACAGCCGCGCCGAAGGCTGGTCCCCGCCGCGCGGAGCCTCGATGCCGGTGCCGAGCGTCGCTAGTCCAAGGGTGCCCTCGACCTCCGCAGACACCGCCCAGGAGCCGTTGCCTTCGCTGAAGGCGACGTCATCAAGCGTGGCGCGCCGAAGGCCGCGGCCCGGCGCCAGAAACGAGATCGCTTCCAGGACATTGGTCTTGCCGGCGCCATTCGGGCCGACGAGCACCACCGGGCGCTCGCCGACGGAAAGCGCCGCCGCGCGATAGCTGCGGAAATTCGCCAAGCTGAGACGGAGGATGCGGGCGGGTGTCATTTTTCTGCGTCATCCGGGCGCCTACGCAAGCTCCGAAGGAGCGAAGGCGGCGAACCCCGGAACCATAACCCGGACTCGGGGTCACGGATGCCGGGCTCGCGGGCTTGCGCGCGCCTCAACTTGCACGCGGCCCAAAATGACAATTCGGGCTAAACCCGCATCGGCATCAGAACATAAAGCGCCCGGCCGCCGTCCTTGTCCTGGATCAGGGTCGGAGAGCCGGGATCGGCGAGCTTCAGCACCGCGGTCTCGCCCTCGATCTGCGAAGCGATGTCGAGCAGGTAGCGCGAGTTGAAACCGATATCGATCGGATCGGCTTCGTATTCGACTTCCAGTTCCTCGGTGGCGCTGCCGGAATCCGGGTTGTTCACCGACAAGGTCAGCTTGCCGCCGGTCAGCGCGAGTTTTACCGCACGCCCGCGCTCGCTCGAGACCGTGGAGACACGGTCGACGGCGTGCTCGAACTCGTTCTTGTCGACCTGCAGGATCTTGGAATTGCCGAGAGGGATCACCGGGCCATAGTCCGGGAAGGTGCCGTCGATCAGCTTCGAGGTCAGCACCACGTCGCCGATCGTGAACCGGATCTTCGAAGTCGACAATTCGATCTGGATTTCCGCCTCGGCATCTTCGATCAGCCGCTGCACTTCGCCGACGGTCTTGCGCGGCACGATCACGCCCGGCATGCCCTTGGCCCCGGACGGCAGCGGAATTTCGAATTGCGCCAGACGATGGCCGTCGGTCGCGACCCCGCGCAACGTCTCGGTTTTGTTGGCGCTGGTCGCCGTGTGCAGGAAAATACCGTTGAGGTAGTAGCGCGTCTCTTCCGTCGAAATCGCGAACTGCGTCTTGTCGATCATGGTTTTCAGGTCCGCAGCCTGCAGCCTGAATTGATGGGTCATGTCGCCGGCATTGAGATCGGGGAAGTCGCTCTCGGGCAGCGTCTGCAGCGTGAAGCGCGAGCGCCCGGCGCGGATCGTCATGACGCCGCGCTCGCCGGAGGCTTCGAGGATGATCTGCGAGCCATCGGGAAGCTTGCGCACGATGTCGTAGAGCATGTGCGCGGGAACTGTGGTCGAGCCGGCGGGGGATACTTCGGCGGCAATCGTCTCATTGACCTCAAGGTCGAGGTCGGTGGCCTTCAGCGCCAGTTTGCCGCGGTCGCCCCGGAGCAGGATGTTGGCCAGGATCGGGATGGTATTGCGCCGTTCCACCACGCGATGCACGTGACTGAGCGACTTGAGCAATTGCGCACGCTCGACGGTAACCTTCATCTCGCAAAAACCCTGGCGCGGGGCGGACGGCGCCGCCGTGACGGTGACCGGCCGCCGGCATGCGCCGGCCGGCCGGAGGGGACGCGAAAGTGCCGTGCCGGGGCGCTTTCGGCAAGTCCCTTCTACTCCATCTGGAGCTGCCGCTTGAGGCCGTCGACCTCGTCCGCCAAGGCGGTGTCGTTGCCGAGCAGATTCTCGATCTTGCGCACCGCGTGCAGGACGGTGGTGTGGTCGCGGCCGCCAAATCTGCGCCCGATCTCCGGCAAAGACCGCAGGGTCAGCGTTTTTGCGAGGTACATTGCCACCTGCCGGGGGCGCACCACGTTGGCGGTCCGGCGGGACGACAGCAGGTCGGAGCGGCTGACATTGTACTGCCGGGCCACGACGCGCTGGATGTCCTCAATCTTGACGCGCTTGGGTTCCTGCGGTCGGATCAGGTCCCGCACCTCGCGCTCGGCGACCTCCATGGTCATCGGCTGGCCGGTCAGCTTGCTCAGCGCCAGCAGGCGGTTGAGCGCGCCTTCGAGGTCGCGGCCGTTATGGGTGACCGATTTCGAGATGTAGGACACGACCGGGTCCGGCACGTCGAAACCCGGATGATGCGCGCGTGCTGCGAGAACCCGGTTTTTCAGGATCTCGAAGCGCAGCTCTTCGCCGAGCGGCCCCATCTCGACCACCAGCCCGCCGGCGAGCCGGGAGCGGACGCGATCGTCCAGCGTCTCGAGATCGGCCGGCGGCCGATCGGCTGCGATCACGACCTGGCGTCCCGCGTCGATCAGCGCATTGAGCGTGTGGCAGAACTCCGCCTGCATGTTCTTGCCGGTCAGGAATTGCAGATCGTCGATGACCAGCACGTCGATCCCGCGCAGCGCTTCCTTGAACGCAATGGCGTTCTGGCTCTTCAGCGCCGCCACGAAGCCGTACATGAATTTCTCGGCCGTGAGATACAGGATCTTGCGGTCGCCATTCGCATTGCCGGCCCAGGTGATGGCCTGCAGCAGATGGGTCTTCCCGAGGCCGACGCCTGCGTGGATGTAGAGCGGATTGAACATCACGAGATCGCCACGCCGCGCCGATGCCACCTGCTTGGCCGCTGCATGCGTGAGGGTATTGGAGCGTCCGACTACGAAGGTATCGAAAGTCAGCCGCGGATCGAGCGGCGAGCCACCCGATGCCTCGTGTGCCGCCGAAACCGGAAGCGCCGACGCGCTGGGAAGCCGCGGCTCGATGCTGTCGGCCTTCTCGACGCGATATTCGCGCACGGGCTCAGGCTGCTCGTCCACACGCGGCTTCGCCAGCGGTGCGCGGATGGCCGCAGTCCGTACGGTCAGTTCGATTCTCTGCACGCCGCGTTCTTCGGCCTGCCAGCAGCGCAGCACACGATCGCCATAATGCGATTGTATCCAGCTCTTCAGGAACCGCGTCGGCACCGACAAGCGCGCCGTATCTTTCTCGAGTCCCTCGAGGTCCATGCGCGCGAACCAGCTCGAGAAAATATCTTCGCCAACTTCTGCTTTGAGCCGTCCCTTAACCCGGGACCAACGCTCTTGCTCAAGACTCGTCATTTCGGTTGCCTCTTCCCGAATGTCGAAAAACCAATGGTGAAATGCCGGGCCGATTGCGGCCCGCTTTGATCGCGGCTCACGTGTTGCGGGATTGAAGCGAAGGATCTTTCGGACAGTCGGAAAGAAATCCGGTCGCTTCCTGCAACGATGCGCGAGCCCCGATCGCTACCCATCGATCGGGGGAGAGGCGGCGCCGAGCGATCCGATTGTCATCGCTGCACGCCAGCAGTGTTCTGCTGCACCGTGATATTGCTGGATGATGCCCTGCCGTTGATCGCGTTGCCGCTGATCCACGTAGCGCATCCGATGCCACCTGAATTGGCGGCCGTTGTTCATAGCCTGACCCGTCGTCATGACTCCCCCTACCATCCGCGCGCCTCCACGCGGTGGACCGATTTCTTGTCGACGTTAGAGTTCTGGGAGCTTCCCAGCGACACCGATACGAATACGCAGTGTCGCGAAGTTCAGCAGTGAGTTCTAGCCTTGCAGTCGTTAGTCCGTTGACGCCTTAGCCAAGATCACGAGGATGAGAAATCCAGACATACCTTACCCGTTCTCATCTTGCATGAGTTCCAAAGCAGACCATTTCCTGAAGGCCGCCGCAGCAGTGTGCGGCGGTGTTTTGAAGATACACGCGCGCCCTCAAACTGCAACGAGTTTGTCGCGCGCGCTGTCGCCGCACATCCAAAAGAGCCCGAAAAGACTGGCGATTTTGCATCTTTGTCACGCCAACGTCTTGAATCACCGCATGCTTTTCGGAGTCAGAGGGCAGATTCAATTTTTGCGTCCGAGCGCGCTGCAGCAGCGATCCAGGGCGGAATCCAAAGTCCCCAACGTACTATGGCGCTAAATCTTTATTTTTCCGGCGTTTTTCGTGCTCGAATTTTCAAGCAATGCGAAGCGTGGAATACCGGCAGAGGTTGCTTTTGCGCTGCGGCGTGCGGCCAAGTGTGACGTGCGGGCGACACCGGCCTGCCAAAATGAGACGATCCGAGGGGGCGCGGTCTTGAGCGGCCTTTGAAAAGCAAAAAGGCCCGGCATTGCCGGGCCTTCGATTAACCGATCTCGTAAGCGTCGCGCGCGCGAGCGCGATTACGCCAGCTTGGCGACGCGGGCGGTGAGGCGCGACACCTTCCGGCTCGCGGTCTTCTTGTGAACGATGCCCTTCTGGCTCGCGCGCATGATTTGCGGCTCTGCAGCCTGAAGCGCTGCGAGCGCGGCATTGCGATCGCCGCCGGTGATCGCCTCTTCGACCTTGCGGATGAAGCCGCGCATCATCGACCGACGATGCTGGTTGATCTTGGTGCGGCGCTCGATCACGCGCGTTTTCTTCTTGGCCGATTTCGTATTGGCCATGAGGGGCCCTCTACCAAATGTCCGGGCGCCTGCCTCGGCGCTCGCGAACGGGTGATTTCGAAAAACTAAGAGGCGGCGGAGAGCCGCCGCCTCGTTTGGCCGGGGTTATAGTCGCGGGACCGGCCCCCGTCAACGAACGAAACGGGCCGGAAGGGGCCCCTCAGGCCACTTTCCGGGCCCGAACCGCGTCATATCCGTCGATGATGGCCGTCCGGTCCGCGGCCGAGGGTTCCGCCAGCGGCGGTTTGACGGCCGCCAGCGCCGGATCGCCATGGATATGGGCCAGGAGGGTCTTGATCCCGGAGACCAGCGGCCGGCCGTTGAACAGGTTCCGGATCGTGACCGCCTGTTCGTAGGCCTCTGCATCGCCCGACGCCCAGGCGCGCTGACACAGGTCGGCGTTGCAGTTCGCGGTTGCGGAAATGCAGCCTGCAAACACGCCGGTGCGCGCCTCGAGGAGGGCGGCTTCGGTCGACGGAAACACGTCGAAGCCGGCTTCGATCTGCGCCGCTTCCCGCGCATAGGCCATATCGCCCGAAGAGTCCTTCAGTCCGACGATGCGGTCGCGGTGGGTCTCGAGCAGCCGGCGGATCAGTGCCACATGCCAGGGCAGGCCGGATTGCGCGGGGAAGTGATACAGATAGAGCGGGATCGGCTGGTCTGCCGTTGCCTTCACGATGGCGTCGATATAGGTGACGAGACCGTCATCGGGGACGCCCTTGTAATAGAACGGCGGCAGCAGAAGCGCGCCGGCGAAGCCGAGCGATGCGGCATGCCGCGTCAGCGCGATCACGTCGGACACGGCGGCCGCGCCGGTGCCGACCATCAGGCGCTGCATCGGCAGGCCGTTCTCGCGATAGGCGCTCATCAGTCCCATGCGCTCGTCGCGCGAGAAGGATGTGGCCTCGCCGGTGGTGCCGAGCACGTTGAGACCGTCGCAGCCGTTATCGAGCAGGAACCGGGCCAGCTTGAGGGAACGCGCATGGTCGGGCGCGCCATCTCCATCGATGATGGTCGCGACGGCGGCGATCACGCCACGCAAGCTTCGTTCGGTCACGAGGTCTCTCCCTGCGATCAGGCTGCTGTATTAGCGCGCCGGCCGTCGCGCGCGAAGCGGAAAACCAATCGCGGAACAAGAGTTGACGCGGGAACCATCAACGGGAGATCCGTGGAAACCATCCGCGGGTTTGGCGGGCGAACGAGGGCGACGTCAGTCCCCTGGCGGCCCATCCCGGCGGCTGGTTCTGCTGTGTCCAAGCAAGGTGTTGGCAACGCGTCGAGCGCAAGATTGCTGCGGGCCGGGCGTCACCGCATCCCGTTGTCATTGTCTATCCCAAGCCGGGGCTTGCCGCAATCTGGGGTGCTTGCTGCAAGAAGGCGCCCTTGATTTGATTTTCAAATGGAGCGGACGCCAATGTCAGCTGCGGCCAGCATGTTTTCGCAGTCATTCTTCCATGGGACGCGCGCTGATTTGAAACCCGGAGATGTGATCGTGGTCGGCCACCAATCCAGCTTTACCGAAGCCGGGCCGCTATCGTGGGTGTATTGCACGGGTACGCTGGATGCGGCGATCTGGGGCGCCGAGTTAGCCGCCGGGAGCGGACGTGAGCGGATTTACGTCGTGGAGCCGACTGGACCGATCTTCGACGATCCGAATGTGACCGATAAAAAATTTCCAGGAAATCCGACGCTTTCCTATCGTTCCCGCGATCCGCTTCGCATCATCGCCGAAGTCACCAACTGGCAAGGTCACTCCCCCGAACGACTGCAGCAGATGAAGGAGGGTCTTGCCGCGCTGAAGGCCGCTGGCCGCGATATGATTATCGATTGAGAGTATCGGGACGCGCGAGCTTCCGCCCCGCAAGGGCACGAGGCCATAGCCTTGAGCGAAGCGACATCAGGAGCTGTCCCCGTTTCACTTCGCTCTCTGCGCTCCAACTCAGCCGCTGACGTTATAAGCCGCCAGCGCCGCCATATTGACGAGGTTGGTATCCTTGGCTCCGAGCTGGACGATCTGGACCGGCCGATCGAGCCCGACGAGGATCGGCCCGATCACGGTCGAGCCGCCAAGCTCCTGCAGGAGCTTGGTCGAGATCGAGGCCGAGTGGAAGGCGGGCATCACCAGCACGTTGGCAGGGCCGGTCAGGCGGCAGAATGGATAGGCGGTCTGCAATTCCGGGTTCATCGCCACGTCTGCGGCCATCTCGCCGTCATACTCGAAATCGACGCGGCGCTGATCGAGGATGCGCACGGCTTCCTGAACATGCGCGGCGCGCTCGCCAGGCGGGTGGCCGAATGTCGAGAAGGCCAGCAAGGCGAGACGCGGCTCATAGCCGAGCCGTCGCGCCACGCCGGCAACTTCGATCGCTATTTCGGCCAGCTCCTGGGCGTTCGGCATTTCGGTGACGGCCGTATCGGCGACGATCACGGTGCGGCCGCGCGGCGCCAGGACGAGCGAAACACCGATGACGCGATGGCCCGGCTTTGGATCGATGCAACGCCGAACATCCTCCAGCGCGACGGAGAAATTGCGGGTGACGCCAGTCACCATTGCATCCGCATCGCCGAGCGCCACCATGCAGGCGGCGAAATGATTGCGATCAGTATTCACCAGACGCTGGCAGTCGCGGACCAGATAGCCCTTCCGCTGCAGGCGTTCGTAGAGATAGCTCGCATAGTCGGAGTTGCGCCGGGAGAGCGCGGCGTTGACGATCTGGATGTTGTCGCCAAGTTCGACGCCAAGTTCGCTAGCCGCGGCGCGTACGCGATCCTCCCGCCCAACCAGGAGCGCGGTGCCGAGCCCCTGATGGACGAAGCTCGCAGCGGCGCGGATCACCTGCTCTTCCTCGCCCTCGGCGAAGGCGACGCGCTTGGGCGAACGGCGCAGCCGCTCATAGACCCGCTGCAGCACGCCCGCGACCGGATCGCGGCGCGTACGCAATTGCTGCCGGTACGCGTCCATGTCCACGATCGGCTTGCGTGCGACGCCGGTATCCATCGCCGCTTTCGCAACGGCCGGCGGCACGAACGAGATCAGCCGAGGATCGAAGGGCACCGGGATGATGTAGTCGGGCCCGAATTTGGGGCGCGAACCATACGCCGCCGCAACGTCGTCCGGGACGTCCTCGCGGGCGAGTTGCGCCAGCGCATGAGCGGCCGCAATCTTCATGTCCATGTTGATGGAGGTGGCGCGAACATCCAGCGCACCACGGAAAATATACGGAAATCCGAGCACATTGTTGATCTGGTTCGGATAGTCGGAGCGCCCGGTCGCCATGATGGCGTCGTCGCGCACCTCGGCGACTTCTTCTGCAGTGATCTCGGGGTCCGGATTGGCCATGGCGAAGATGATCGGCTTGTCGGCCATCGACTTCACCATGTCCTTGGTGACCGCGCCCTTGGCCGACAGGCCGAAGAACACATCGGCGCCGACCAGAGCGTCGGCCAGCGTGCGCGCATCGGTCTTGACCGCATGCGCCGACTTCCACTGGTTCATGCCCTCGGTGCGGCCCTGGTAGATGACGCCCTTGGTGTCGCACAGGATCAGATGTTCTTTCGGGAAACCGATCGCCTCCAGCAACTCGAGGCAGGCAATGCCCGCGGCACCGGCGCCGTTGCAGACGAGCCTGGTCGTCTTCACATCGCGTCCGGTCAGTGACAGTGCGTTGAGAAGCCCGGCGGCGGCGATGATGGCGGTGCCATGCTGGTCGTCGTGGAATACCGGGATATCGAGCAATTCGCGCAGACGGTGCTCGATGATGAAGCATTCCGGCGCTTTGATGTCCTCGAGATTGATGCCGCCCCAGCCCTTGCCCAGCAGCTTCACGCAGTTGATGAATTCGTCCGGATCCTCGGTCGAGACTTCCAGGTCGATGGAATCGACATCGGCAAAGCGCTTGAACAGCACCGCCTTGCCTTCCATCACCGGCTTTGCAGCCAGCGCGCCGCGATTGCCGAGGCCGAGAATTGCGGTGCCGTTGGTGATCACCGCAACGAAATTGCCCTTGGTCGTATAGTCGAAGGCGCGGCTTTCATCCTCGGCGATGGCGAGCACCGGAATGGCGACGCCTGGCGAATAGGCAAGCGAGAGGTCGCGCTGGGTTGCCATCGGCTTGGTGGCGACGACTTCGAGCTTTCCGGGGCGGCCCTCTGAATGGAACAGCAGGGCTTCCTGATCGGTGAAATGGGGCCGCTTGGAGCGGCCCGGAGGCGTGGCGGGCATTGCAACTCCCCAGACTCAATTTTCAATTTTTGGGCGAACGCCCATTTGTCCGGACCCTAGCGGAACCCTGCCCTTATCCTCAAGGATGAACCTGACGCGCATTTGCCGACCATTCCGGTTGAACCGGAGGGCGCGGGACGCTATCGACTGGACTGTCCGCGCCGACCCTTCATCGGAGTCTGGGACCCCCAACATGTTCCGCGCTTTGCTGCGACTGATCGGCGTTCTCTTCCTCGCCGGTGCTTTCATTCTTCTGGTCTATGACGGCGCGAAGTCGATCGCCGACAGCCGGATCTATATGTACAAGCTCGGCCAGCTCTGGACCGACATCCATGCCGCGAGCCTGCAATCGGCGCAGGTCGCGGTGCAGGAGAAGCTCCCGGCGGCAGCCTGGAACCCGGTCATCACCACCGTGCTGGATCAGCCGGGCTGGCTGATTTTCGGCCTCATCGGCGTCGTGCTGATCCTGCTGGGCCGCAAGCGCAAGCCGCTGATCGGCTATGCGCGCTGATATCCGCCGCCGGGCCGGTCCTTGAATTAGCGGCTCGGATTGCCTATCGCGGCCAGGCCCGCCTTCGCGATCTGGGCGTCTTGCGCCGACAGCACGCCGGCGACCCCGATCGCGCCGATCACCTTGCCGTCCTCGATGATCGGGAAGCCGCCCTCGAACGGGGCGATGTCCGGCACCGCAAGCAGGCGTGAGCCGGCGCCGCCCGCTGCGACCGCATCCTCCAGCAGCTTGGTCGGAAGACGGAAGCCAAGGGCGGACTTCGCCTTGGCCTCGGCTACGCGGATCGAGACCAACTGGGTGTTGTCGAGCTTGAGCATCATCACGAGGTGGCCGCCACTGTCGATCACGGCGATCGCCACCTGCCAATTGTTGCGGGCCGCCTCGGCCTCCGCGGCGGCGATGACTTTCTTCGCCACTTCCAGCGTGATCGGGGGGCCATAGGGCGGGGGCGTGCCGGGAGTTTGTGCCGCCAACGGGCCCGCGAACAGAAACGCAGCGAGCGCGAGAGCGATTGTCGAGAACCTCATGAGTGCCTCTTGCATGCCGGTGGCCACGGCCTGAATTGAGCGGCCAGCATAAGGTGTCGTTCCGGTAAGGGGAAGATGACCCGTTGGCTCATATTGTCCGGGCGCAATCCGGATTGTCCGGGAGCGATCCGGAATTTGCCGGCGTGATCCGGAAGGACCATGCGGACGGCCTCCGCAGCGCTTATATTAGGGGCCAGATCAGGAGACCCGCATATGTTCTCATTCAAGAAGTCTCTGGCCATTCCGACCCAGGCTGAGGCGCTGCCCGGCCGGCCGTCACCGATCCCCACCGCCACCACCCATTACGTCAACCACAATCCGCTCAAGGGGCCCTATCCCGAGGGCGCGCAGAAGGCGTTGTTCGGGATGGGCTGCTTCTGGGGTGCCGAGCGCAAGTTCTGGGAGCTGGGCGACGGCATTATCGCTACCGCGGTCGGCTATGCCGCCGGCCATACCCCCAATCCGACTTACGAGGAGGTCTGTTCGGGACGCACCGGCCATAACGAGGTGGTGCTGGTGGTCTTCGACCCGAAGAAGATCTCCTACGAGACGCTGCTCAAGACCTTCTGGGAAAACCACGACCCGACCCAGGGGATGCGTCAGGGCAACGATATCGGGACGCAATACCGGTCGGGGATCTATGTGTTCGACGAGGCGCAGCGCCGCGCAGCCGAAGAGTCGAAGGCGATGTATGACAAGGCGCTTGCCGACAAGCGCTACGGCGCCATCACGACCGAAATCATCGATGCGCCGGAATTCTACTTTGCCGAAGACTATCACCAGCAGTATCTCGCAAAAAATCCGTTCGGCTATTGCGGGCTTGGCGGTACCGGCGTGAGCTGTCCGATCGGGACCGGCGTCGCCGCCTGACACGCATTGCAGCCTGTGAGCGATGGGAGCGATCCCCCCGCTCATTGCTTTTGCGGGGCCCCCGTAGCGGCCGCCCGCACCCGTGTGGTGAGGGTTTGTTAACCATGCAAGGCGCTAATTGGGCTTGGATTTTTACCCGCCCGGATTCGCCAATGCGGCCAAAGGCTACGCTTAGCCGCCTGATCGTGCTTTTTGCCGCGCTGGCCTTGTGTGCCTGCGTGCACAATCAGGCTGCGGTCGCGCCCGGCCCGATCGAGGTCGCGCCGGTTCAGGCCGTGGTCCAGGCACCGGTGCCGGTGATGGTTGCGGCCGGAGGACCCTATGCGCCGGCGCTGACCGGACATGACGCGCCCTATCAGCTCGATGCCGGCGACCGGCTGCGCGTGCAGGTGTTCGGGCAGGAGGGCCTGACCAATTCCTACATCGTGGACGCGTCCGGCAACATTTCGATGACACTGATCGGATCGGTGCCGGTGCGGGGACTGACGACCAACCAGGTGGCGGCCGCGATCTCAAGCCGGTTGCGCAACGGTTTTATCCGTAACCCGCATGTCTCGGTCGAGGTCGAGGTCTATCGTCCGTTCTTCATTCTCGGCGAAGTGAATGCGCCCGGCCAGTATCCGTATGTGCCGAACATGACCGCCGAAGCCGCGGTCGCCATTGCTGGCGGCTTCGCACCGCGCGCCAACAAGCGCGACATCCTGCTCGCCCGCAACTTCAACGGCGAAGTGATGCGCCAGCCGGTGCCGCCGGACTTTCCGCTGCGGCCGGGCGACACCATCACGGTACGCGAGCGCTGGTTCTGACGATCGCGCTTCCCGGCTTCGTGTGACATCAGGCGATCGGACGAAACGACAGCTTACGGCTGCTTCACCATCGTGAAGCATGACGCGACCTTGCTGGTCATGTTCATGTGCCGGTAGCACACGTCCATCGTAGTCGCGTTGCGCAGCGTGAAATCGGTTTCTCCATCGTGGTCGAGAATGATGCCGCTGCGGAACTCCGGTGGGCGCAACGTGCCGATGATCGTTTCGGTAACTTTTCCGCCGGTCTGCTCGCCGCTGAATCGTGCTCCCTTTTGCTCTTTCACGACGTAGCTGAATTCGACCTCGTCACCGAAGTGAGGTCCGTTGCCATTGGAAACGCGATAAGGCGTGGGACCGGTTAAGACCGCCTCGGATTTTCCTTTCCACGTGCCGACGAGGTTCGGCGGCGTTTGAGCGGAAGCCGACGCCGAAGCCGCAAAGACGATGGCGGCGGTGCAAGCCACGTGCTGAAGCAGGCGCAAAGATTTTGAAGTCATCAGTGTGATCCTTTGGCAGCAGGGGTGAAGGTTCGGATCCGACACCGATGCATGATTCGGCAAGTCGACTTGTGCATTCGCGCAACAAAAAAGGCGCGCCGATCGCGGGCGCGCCTTTTCCGTGAATTGCGCCAGCGAGTGGCGCGCGACTTCGGTTACTTCATGTTCTTGTCGAGAAACGCCAGCGTGCGCTCCCAGGCGAGTTTTGCGCTGGCTTCATCGAAGCTCGCGCGCTCGTCGCAATTGAAGCCATGGCCGGCCGCATAGGTGTAGATTTCGCAATCGGGCCGCTTCTGCTTGATGATCTCGACGTCCGACATCGGGATGCTGGCGTCGGTCTCACCGAAATGCATCTGCACCGGACATTTCGGCGTCTCGTCGGCGAATTTGACGATCTGCCCGCCGTAATAGGCGACCGATGCGCTCAGCCCGGAGAGCCGCGTCGCCGCGAGAAACGCCACGCTGCCGCCCATGCAGAAGCCGATGACGCCCACCGGACCGGCCGACTTCACCTCGTCGATGCCGGCCTGGACGTCGAGCAGCATCTTCGGCCAGTCGATCTTGCCGAGAAAGGAGCGCGCATGCGCGATTTCGTCAGGCGAGTAGCCGGACTCGAAATCGCGAACGAAACGGTCGAACAGGGCGGGTGCGATCGCCACATAACCCGCGGCCGCGAGGCGATCGCAGACATTGCGGATATGGCTGTTCACGCCGAAGATTTCCTGCGCGACCACCATCGCACCCTTCGGTTTGCCCGACGGGTCCGCGCGATACGCGCCAAGCGAATGATTATCGGTGGTGGTAAGCGACAAATGCTTGCCCAAGGCTGTCTCCCTGATCACTCAACCGTCATGGCTGTTTGCGGATGCGGCATAGCATGCTGCGGTGTGAGTGAAAACGCCTTCGCCAGCAGGGCATAGGATCGCTTGCGGGCTTCGTGATCGAAGACCATCGTCGTGATCATCATCTCGTCGGCCTGAGTCTCGGCACCCAGCGCCTCGAGGCGGGATTTTACCATGTCGGGCGAACCGACCGCGAGGCGTTCGCGGTTCTTGGCGATCCGCTCGCGATCGATCGGCGAATAGTCATAGGCCAGCGCCACCTCTGGACTTTCCAGTGGCGCATAAACGCCTTTCGCGCGGCGCACGAAATTCAGGTCGATCGTCGAGGCGATCCGCTCGGCTTCGTCGGCGGTCTCGGCAACCACCGCCGCGGTTGCGAGGATTGCAAGCGGCTTTTGCAGATGCTGCGAGGGCCTGAACGTGTCGCGATAGAGCCGCATTGCGTGGGCGGCATCGTGGCCCGCGAAATGATGCGCAAAGGAAAATCCCGCGCCGATCTGTGCGGCCAGTTGTGCGCTGTAGTCACTGGAGCCGAGCAGGAAAATCGGCGGAAGCGGTACGTCGTTCGGCATCGCACGCACGCTGCTGAACGGGTGATCCTTCGGGTAGCCGTTGTTTTCGAGCAGCAGCAGTTCCTGGAAGCGGTCGAGGAAATCGTCCTCGTCACGGACGTCCTGTCTGCGGCGCAATGCGATCGACGTGACGTGGTCGGTTCCGGGCGCGCGCCCGAGCCCGAGATCGATGCGGCCCGGAAACAGCGCTTCCAGCACCTTGAATCGTTCCGCGACGGTGAGCGGCGCGTGATTGGGCAGCATCACGCCACCCGAGCCGATCCGCATGTTCTGCGTCACCGCGGCGATTTGACCGATCATGATGTCAGGCGCAGAACTCGCGATGTTTGCGAGATTGTGGTGCTCGGCGAGCCAGTAGCGGCGATAGCCGAGGGTATCGACGTAGCGCGCCAGGTCGATGCTGTTGCGGAGCGATTGCGCGGCGGATCCGCCGGCCGGGACCGGCGAGAGATCAAGGATCGAAAGCGGGACCATGCGACCTGGCTGAGGTTGTTTTCAGCCGATGTAAGCCGGATCGCTCGAAACACCAACCTGCGCGCGAGCGGATCCCGTCAGTTCCGTCGGGTGAGGGTGAAGGGGAAGTTGCGCGTGATCGTCGCCGCCACGGGCTGTACCGAGCGGACTTGCCGCTTCGCTTTCCGGGCGGGCGCGACCTTTTTACCGGCAGCTCTCTTGCCCCTGATTTTTGGCGCCGGCTTCGGGAGTGGGACGCGCTTGAGGACGTAGGCTTGCGCGATCTCCGTGCCAGCCACATCGGGAAGGGTCGCAATTTCCGAGTCCGCCGGCGCGTTTTCCGTTCTCGCCGCTTCTGGCCGGTCGGCTTCGATGTCCTTCGCCGGTTCCGCGATGGAGCCGGTGCTCGCCGGTTCCTCGCTGGTCACCTGCACGAGAGGCGCGGGTTGCGCCGTCTCCTCGACGGCCGCCTTTTCAACCGGCGTCTTGGGCGCCTGCAATTCCTGCGGAAACTCGACGACCGGCGGATATTGCACCGCGACGCGAATGTCTGGCTCCGGAACAGGAGCCGGCTTTTCGCTGGCCGCAGGCGGGGGCGTTTCGCTGGCCGTTGGCGGCGGCGCGGCTAGGACGGTTGCGGGCTCCTGCTGCGGTCGGCTTGGCGCGGCGGTCGGGAGCGGGACGTCGACCGGTACCGGCGCGCGGGCCTGCGTCGGCGTCTCGACGGGTGCCGGCACGGCGGGTTCGGAGGCGGTCATGCGGACAGGCTGGGCCTGTTGCTCCGCGGCGGCGACCTCGGCGGTAATATCGCGCACCGGATTGCGCAGCGCCCGCGTAGTGACGGCGAAATCCAGAGCCAGCGGTTCGGACTGCCGCATCGGCTCCGGCCAGCTCAAGGCGATCCTGTTGACCGGCGTTTCCTCCATCGCAGCGCGGAGGTCACCGCGGCTCTTCGTGTCCAGGATCAGTCGCGATGACGTGTAGAAGCCAGCGCCCACGGTGAGAACGAAGGTCGAGATTACCGCGACGATGACGATCCGAAGATCGGGAAGCATATGCCAATCCAGCAGCCAAAGACTTCGGTCACCCCCAAAGGGGGCGGCACGCGATACGCCAGAGGTGAGAAAGCCCGCATGCCGGCGCAGCATGCGCCGCGCCATGGTCGCGATAGCCGTCAAGGGCGACGAACGGCCGACCTCATGAGCAAATCTTTTCTGATTCGCTCGAGTCCGTCATGCGAATACTGGATGTGAATTTCAGGCGTGCTGGTATTTGACGGGCGACAACAGGAAATCCGCCAGTCAGGGCGGATTTCCGTTTCGTAGTGCGTAGGAGGCGCTCAGCGCGCCGCGGTCGCGCCTGGGCCCTTGCCATCGCCGAGCACGACGACCCGGGTACCTACTTTCACGCGGGAATAGAGGTCGATGACGTCCTCATTCAACATGCGGATGCAGCCCGACGAGACGAACTGGCCGATGGTCGACGGCTGGTTGGTGCCGTGCACGCGGTAGATGGTCTTGCCCAGATACAGCGCGCGTGCGCCCATCGGATTGCTTTCGCCGCCCGCCATGAAGCGCGGCAGGTAGGGCTGGCGCTCGATCATCTCGGCCGGCGGATGCCAGTCCGGCCATTCCGCCATGCGGGTGACCTTCTCGGTTCCGGCCCAGGTGAAGCCCTCGCGGCCGACGCCGATGCCATAGCGGATCGCGGTGCCATCGCCGTTCACGTAGTAGAGGAACGTGCTCGGCGTATCGATAATGATCGTGCCCGCCGGATGCTTGGTCTGATAATCGACGATCTGCCGCCTGAACTGCGGCGGCAATTCCTTCGGCTTGCCGACTTCGGGCTGATCTTCCGGCGGCAGTGCGGCAATCGTCGCCGGCGGAATGGAGCCGGTGGTGCCGGGGGCGGTGGTGCCGGGATAAGCTTGGCGGCCGGGCTCGATTGACATCGGCGGGCGCGGCACGCCCGGGGCATCGTCCTGACGGGCGAAATAGGGGTTGTTTCCGGGCGTGTAGATGCCCGGTGCCGGGCTGCCATGAACCGGTGGAGGCGCGTAGACCCCGGGAGGCGGTGGCGCGTAGACGCCGGGCGGCGGCTCGCCATAGCCCGGTCCGTAACCGGGGGCTCGCGTCATCTGGTTACGATCCGGCGGGGGCGGCAGTGCCTCGGCAGGCGCGCCGGCGCGGGGACTGAGGTCGTAAGGGTAAGTTCCGCGGCCGGTCAGCGGCGGCAGCGTCTGGCTTTCGATAGCGGCGCCATAGGGTCTGCGCGGCGCAGGCGGCAGCCGGCCATCGTCGTCGTCAGGGTCGATCAGGACGGCGCCGCGGTCAGCGCTCGGAGGATAGCCGTATTGCGCCGCAACCGGCTCCGCCATGGCAAAGCCGAATGTCGCAAGCGAAGATACCAAGACCAGTCGCCGCATTTTGCTGAGGTCCCCCGTAGAATTGCCTTTAGCGTATGCGAGATAGATTGGGCAGCATGAAGGCGCGGTAAAGAAGGGTGCGGAGCAACAATTTTGTGATGGCAGCCCGTCACTCGGTCGAGAACCCCCGATCGCGGACATAGCGGCCGAAACCATCGCGCTGCGGATGCGCATAATGCCGCGCCTTCTCCTCCGACCAGCCGTATTGCTCAGCCGGCCCCCATTTTTCGACGTCGCGCTGTTGCCGATAGGGCGCAGTCCTTTCGCGCCGCCGGTCGTAGCCCTCAATGGCGGCTGCAAAGTCCGTGTCGTCAAACCGGTCGCGGTGAACCGTCATCGTCAGCGGAAGCCGCGGCGACAGCCGGCCCTGGTCGGCGGGCCAGCCGAGGCAAAGGCCGGCGAACGGGATCACCCGCTCCGGCAGGTTCAGCAACGCGCTGATGCGGGCCGCATGATCGCGGATGACGCTGATCGGACAGGCGCCCAGGCCCATGGCGTCGGCCGCGGCCGTGGCTGTCGCCAGTGCAATCGCGGCGTCGGTGGCGGCATTGAAGACCAGATCGAAATGGTCGTTCGGGAACGGCTTTCCACGCATTTGCGCAACCTTCGGCAGCCGCCGGCCGTTCGCGAGGAAAATCAGGAATGCCGGGGCCTGGCCGACCCACGGCATGTCAGGAAGAAGATCGGCGATATGGCGCCGGATTTCGGGATCCTCGACCACCACGATGTCGCGCTGCTGCAGGTCGCTTTTCGACGGGGCGGAGAGCGCACATGCGCAGATCAGGCGAATTAGGCTTGCATCCAGAGGTTGTGTGGAATAACGGCGCGTTACACGATGTTTGATTAGGGGCTCGATGCGATCGAGCCCGGGCCAGGAAGGGTCGACCGGGACCTCCTCGCCGAAACGGTCCTGCAGCAGCGCTTCGATACGGCGGGCGAGGGACACTGATGCCTCCGGGTGCTTGTTCGTTTGTCGGGCGCGATGAACGAGACGGTGACGTAGGGATAAAGGAGAAAATGGCGAATGCCATCCATCGCCGACTGGAAAGTGGCCGCAGCCGTTCAGCCTCGGCCTGAGGATTACGCCTACAATCTCGAGCTTGCCCTGCAAGCGGTCGTCGGGCTGCGCGCCACGATACCGCCGGATGCCTTCACCGCCGAGATGCTCGGGACGGAGCGAGCCGGACACGCGGTCCATATCCGAGAGGGCGGCCTCTTCGTCACCATCGGTTATCTGACGACGGAGGCCGATCAGATCTGGCTTCATCTCGCCGATGGACGTGCGGTTGCCGGAACCGCGGTGGGCTTCGACCCGGTCACGGGTCTGGGCCTTGTTCAGGCGTTGGGGCGCGTCGATGTGCCGGTCCTGCCGTTCGGGAATTCGAGCGCCGTCGCGCTGGGCGACCGCGTGGTCATCGCCGGGGCGGGCGGCCGCAAGCGTTCGGTCGCCGCTCGCGTGGTCGGCAAGCAGGAGTTCGCGGGCTATTGGGAGTATGTCCTGGACGAGGCGATCTTCACGGCTCCGGCCCATCCCAACTGGGGCGGGACGGCCCTGATCGGGGATCGCGGCGAATTGCTTGGCATTGGATCGTTGCAGCTCGAAGCGAGTGAGGGCCGCGACATCAACATGATCGTACCGATCGACCTCCTGAAGCCGCTCCTGGACGAAATGCTCGCCTTTGGCGGGCGCAAGGGTCCGTCGCGTCCATGGCTCGGCATGTATGTCGCCGATTCCGAAGACAAGCTCGTGGTCATGGCGCTCGCCACGCGCGGGCCGGCGCAGCGAGCGAAGGTCGAAAGCGGGGACATCGTGGTCGCCGTCAATGGCGAGCGCCTCGAAAGTCTGGCCGATCTGTTCCGGAAAATCTGGGCGATGGGTCCGGCCGGAGTCGACGTGCCGCTGACGTTGCTGCGTGCGCAGCGCAAGGTTGACGTCGTCGTCAAGTCCGGCGATCGCAACACATTCCTGAAGGTGCCCCGGTCGCATTGATCGAACCGCTGCGCGGCGCTTCGCAAGCGGGGTTCCTCGACGCGGCCGGCTTTCGTCCGGTCGCTGGTTCAGTTGCCGCGCGCCGCGAGCGCCGTCGTTTCGAACTGACTGGCCTGCAGCACCATGTTTCCCATCAAACTCGCGACTGAAAGGCGGAGCGGAGCGAGAATGCGTGTGCCGACGACCGGTGCAAGCCACACTTCGATGTCACGCCCCTCCGCCAGGAATTTGACCAGCTGGCTTGACGTGCGATGGCCGGACATCGGCGTGAATTTGATCGAACAGACCAGCACCGCCTTTGGTGTGCCGCCGTCGCCCTTGATTACGTCCGTGCGCTTGAAAGCGAGCGCGAGGTCGTAGCGGCGGCGCCCGTCGAACATGGCAAGCGTGCGGTCGCATCC
>JAEWHY010000339.1 GCA_023387555.1 Pseudomonadota bacterium | reverse complement strand
ACGAGGTTATGGAATGCAATTGATCGTTAACGGCAAGCCGATGGACATCGCGTCCATCCGGGTCGAGGCGCTGCTGCGGGAACTTGAATATGAAGGCACGCATTACGCGATCGCGGTGAATCACCGTGTTGTGCCGCGGGCACGCTGGAACGAGACCGAACTCAAGACCGGCGACACCGTCGAAATCCTCACCCCGCGGCAGGGAGGATAAGCGCGATGACAGCACGCCAGAATCAAACGCCGCTTACGCTCTATGGCAAGACCTTCGACTCGCGCCTCTTGATCGGGACTGCGCTGTACCCATCGCCCGCCATCATGCAGCAGGCGATCCGCGCATCCGGCGCTAGGATCGTCACGGTGTCGCTGCGCCGCGAATCCGCCGGCGGCAAATCCGGCAATTCGTTCTGGTCGCTGATCCGCGAACTCGATGTCTCCGTACTGCCGAACACCGCCGGCTGCCGCACGGTGCGCGAAGCCGTCACCACCGCGCAAATGGCGCGCGAATTGTTCGGCACGTCCTGGATCAAGCTCGAAGTCATCGCCGACGATGAGACGCTGCAGCCCGAGGTCATTGGGCTGGTCGAGGCCGCGAATATCCTCGTCAAGGACGGGTTCGAGGTGTTCCCCTACACCACAGAGGATCTCGGCGTCGCGCAGCGGCTGGTCGATGCCGGTTGCCGGGTGGTGATGCCATGGGCGGCGCCGATCGGCAGCGCCCGCGGAATCGTCAATCGCGACGCGCTGAACTTGATGCGCGCGCGGTTGCCGGATGTCACGCTGATCGTCGACGCCGGCCTCGGCGCGCCTTCGCATGCCGCCGACGCCATGGAGCTTGGCTATGACGCGGTGCTGCTGAACACCGCTGTCGCAAAGGCGGTCGATCCTGTGAACATGGCGAATGCCTTCAGGCTCGGCGTCGAGTGCGGCCGCATAGCCTTCGAAGCGGGCCTGATGGGTCCGCGCGATTTCGCCTCCCCTTCCACTCCTGTCATTGGGACCCCGTTCTGGCATGCCGTATCCTGATCGTTTCTATCCTGTCGTCGATACGGTGGCCTGGGTCGAGCGCCTGGCGCGGCTCGGCGTCGGCACGGTGCAATTGCGTGCGAAGGATCTGCCGCACGCCGACGCCCTCGCATTGGTACGCGCCGCACTTGCCGCAACCAGCGGCACGAACACGAAACTTGTCGTCAACGACTACTGGCAGGCAGCGATCGAGGCCGGCGCAAAGCATCTGCATCTTGGCCAGGAAGACCTCGCCGATGCCGACATCCCGGCCATCCGCCGTGCCGGTCTGACCATCGGCCTGTCCACGCATGATGATGCCGAACTCGACAATGCGCTGCGTTACCAGCCCGATTACGTCGCGCTCGGCCCGATCTTTCCAACCACGCTGAAGGTGATGCGCTTCGGGCCGCAAGGCATCGACAAGCTCGGCCTCTGGAAAAAGCGCATCGGCAACATTCCGCTGGTCGCCATCGGCGGCATCACGCTGGAGCAGGCGCCCGCCGTGTTCGAGGCCGGCGCCGATTCCATCGCCGTCGTCAGCGACGTGACCAGGAATTCCGATCCGGACGCGCGCGTGCGCGCCTGGCTGACATCGACTGAACAACCGGCCGTGCCGGCCTAGAGGAGAAGACAATGAACAAGCCCGTCTCCCCGAACGATCTCACGACGCCGAAAGTCACCACCGGGCCCCTGCCCGCCTCGCGCAAGATCCATGTCGTGCCCGAAGCCGCGCCGGACCTGCGCGTGCCATTGCGCGAGATCGCATTGTCGGAAGCCTCCGGCGAGCCCCCGCTGCCGGTCTACGACACGTCGGGTCCCTACACCGACGATAGCGTGACCATCGATGTCGAGAAGGGTCTGCCGCGCACACGCATCCAGTGGGTGAAGGAGCGCGGCGGCGTCGAGGAATATCAGGGTCGCCCAATCAAGCCGGTCGATAACGGCAACGCCACCGGCAAGTATCTGGCCCGCGCCTTCCCGAATACGCCGAAGCCGCTGCGCGGCATCGGCGAGGCGCCGGTCACGCAATATGAATTCGCCCGCGCCGGCATCGTCACCAAGGAGATGATTTACGTCGCGGCGCGCGAAAATCTCGGCCGCAAACAGATGCTGGAGCGTGCCGAGGCTGCGCTCGCCGATGGCGAGAGCTTCGGCGCCGCGGTGCCGGCCTTCATCACGCCGGAATTCGTGCGCGACGAGATCGCCCGCGGCCGCGCGATCATCCCATCCAACATCAACCACGGCGAACTCGAGCCGATGATCATCGGCCGCAACTTCCTCGTGAAGATCAACGCCAATATCGGCAATTCGGCCGTGACCTCTTCGGTGGAGGAAGAGATCGAGAAGATGGTGTGGGCGATCCGCTGGGGCGCCGATACGGTGATGGACCTCTCCACCGGCCGCAACATCCACAACACCCGCGAATGGATCATCCGCAACAGCCCCGTTCCGATCGGCACCGTGCCGATCTACCAGGCGCTCGAGAAGGTGGACGGCGATCCGGCCAAGCTCGACTGGGAGGTCTACAAGGACACGCTGCTCGAGCAATGCGAACAGGGCGTCGATTATTTCACCATCCATGCCGGCGTGCGCCTTGCCTATGTGCCGCTGACCGCCAACCGCGTTACCGGCATCGTCTCGCGCGGCGGCTCGATCATGGCCAAGTGGTGCCTGTCGAAGCATCGCGAGAGCTTCCTCTACGAGCGCTTCGACGAGATCTGCGACATCATGCGGAAGTATGATGTGAGCTTCTCGCTCGGCGACGGCCTGCGTCCCGGCTCGATTGCCGATGCCAACGACCGCGCGCAATTCGCCGAACTCGAGACGCTCGGCGAGTTGACGCAGATCGCCTGGAAGAAGGGCTGCCAGGTGATGATCGAAGGGCCGGGACACGTGCCGATGCACAAGATCAAGATCAACATGGACAAGCAGCTGAAGGAATGCGGCGAAGCCCCGTTCTATACGCTTGGACCGCTGACGACCGACATCGCGCCGGGCTACGACCACATCACGAGCGGCATCGGCGCGGCGATGATCGGCTGGTTCGGATGCGCGATGCTCTGCTACGTCACGCCGAAGGAGCATCTCGGCTTGCCGAACCGCGACGACGTGAAAGAAGGCGTCATCACCTACAAGATCGCCGCCCACGCCGCCGATCTCGCCAAGGGGCATCCCGCGGCGCAGCTCCGCGACGATGCGCTGTCACGCGCGCGCTTCGATTTCCGTTGGGAGGATCAGTTCAATCTCGGTCTCGATCCCGACACCGCGCGGGAATATCACGACGAGACGCTGCCGAAGGAAGCGCACAAGGTCGCCCATTTCTGCTCGATGTGCGGTCCGAAGTTCTGCTCGATGAAGATCACGCAGGATGTGCGCGACTATGCGGCGAGCCTGGGCAACAACGAGAAGACCGCGCTCGGCCTCGCTGCCGAGGCCGGCATGGCGGAAATGAGCGAGAAGTTCAACGCGATGGGCGGGCAGGTCTATATC
>JAEWHY010000275.1 GCA_023387555.1 Pseudomonadota bacterium | reverse complement strand
GCTCGGCTTCGATGCCTGCCTCGATCATCGCGCGCCCGATCTGTCCGGCCGGCTCGCCGCCGCCTGTCCGGACGGAATCGACATCTATTTCGAGAATGTCGCGGGTCCCGTGCTCGACGCGGTGCTGCCGCTGCTCAATAACTTCGGCCGCATTCCAATCTGCGGCACCATCGCCAATTACAACGACACCGCGCCGCCGCCGGGTCCGGACAAGCTGCCCGCGGTCTGGCGCATGATCCTGACCAAGCGGCTGCGGGTGCAGGGCCTGCTCGTCACCGATTTCGCCGCGCTGCATGGCGACTTCCTGCGCGACATGGGGCAATGGGTGAGGGACGGCCGCGTGAAATACCGCGAGGATATCGTCGACGGTTTCGAGAATGCGCCGCGGGCATTGATTGGCCTTCTGCGCGGCGAGAATTTCGGCAAGCTTCTGGTGCGGGTGGCAGAGCGGAGCAAATAGATGTCGGTGCAGATGATCTTGTTGCCGTTATTCGCGCAGGTGCTGCTGACGATCGCGCTCGGATTGCATCTGGCGGTCAGGCGCCGGCTGGCATTCGCGCAGGGCACGCGCTGGCAGGATATTGCGCTGCGCGAGCCGAACTGGCCGAAGGACGCCATCATCGCGCACAACGCGTATCTGAACCAGTTCGAGATCCCGGTCCTGTTCTATGTGCTGACGATCCTTGCGCTGATGACCAAACAGGCCGACCTGCTGTTCGTCATCATGGCGTGGATCTTCGTGGCGATGCGCTACCTGCAGGCCGGCGTATTCGTCACCAGCAATCATGTGCCGATCCGCGGCGCGTTCTTCGGCATCGGCGTGCTGGTTCTGGCCATCATGTGGGTCATCTATATCGTGCGCATTCTCACGCTGTCGTGGGCCTAGCGGCGCGGTTCCTGCGCGGGCGTGACCCGCGCATCCGCATGCCGCGAAATGCCTTATTTGAAGGATGGACGCATCGGGGCGCTTAGTGACAAAAGGCCGTCATGATTCCGTCCGCACGCATTGCCGGCGCCATCGAGGTGCTGGCCGACATCGAGACCAAACGCCAGCCCGCGGCCGAGGCGCTGAAGGACTGGGGCCGCATGCACCGCTTCGCCGGCGCGGGCGATCGCGCGGCGATTGCGGGGCTCGTCTATGACGCGCTGCGCCGCAGGGCGTCGTCCGGATACGTGATGGGCGAGGCGACGCCGCGTGCGGTCATGCTCGGCATGCTGCGGCTCGAACGCGGCATGGACGTCGACCGGATCGCGGCGCTGTTCGATGGCGCGCGGTTCGCGCCGCCGCCGTTGACCGAGGATGAGCGGACGCGGCTCGCCGCCGCCAGCCTGCAGGACGCGCCGCCGCATGTCGCAGGCGATTATCCGGAGTGGCTGGAGGCGAGCTTCGCCAGCCTGTTCGGCGAGACGCGGATCGCGGAGGGGGCGGCGCTCGCCTCCCGCGCGCCGCTCGATCTGCGGGTCAACCTGATCAAGGCCGAGCCGGACCGCGCGTCTGCAGAACTTGGCGAATACAGCCCCGAACCGACCAGCTGGTCGCCCTGGGGACTGCGGATTTCCGTTCCGGCCGATGCCAAGAGCCCGGCGATCCAGGCCGATCCGGCCTTCATCAAGGGCCATGTCGAGATCCAGGACGAAGGCTCGCAGCTTGCAGCGCTGCTATCCGGCGCCAGGCCCGGCGAGCAGGTGGTGGATCTCTGCGCCGGGGCCGGCGGCAAGACGCTGGCGCTGGCGGCGATGATGGGGAACACCGGCCAGCTTTACGCCACCGATACCGACAAGCGCCGTCTCGCCCCGATCCATGCACGGCTCGACCGCGCGGGCGCGCGCAATGTGCAGGTGCGGACGCCCCGCGGCGCCGCCGAAGTCCTCGACGATCTTCATGGCAGGATCGACCTCGTGCTGATTGATGCGCCATGCACCGGCACCGGCTCGTGGCGGCGCAACCCGGACGCCAAATGGCGTCTGCGTCCCGGCGCGCTGGAACAGCGGCGCAAGGATCAGGCGAGTGCGCTCGACCGCGCCGTGCCGCTCGTCAAACCCGGCGGCCGCATCGCCTATGTCACCTGCTCGGTGCTGGATGAGGAAAACGGCGCGCAGGTTCACGGCTTTCTCGAACGGCACCCGGAGTTCTCGCCGCAGAAGCCCGAGGAGGTCGCGGCGGCGCTCGGCGAGCGCGGCTATCTGTTCTGCAAGGCCGCGCTTTTGTCGGACGTCGGTCTCCTGATGACCCCGCGCCGCACCGGGACCGACGGGTTTTTCGTTGCGCTGATGCAACGACGCTGAAGCTGAAGCGTCGAGTTGGGGCTCGGCACGACCAGCGTCATTGCGAGGAGCGTTAGCGACGAAGCAATCCAAGTATCTTGAAAGAGGTGGATTGCGTCGCGGAGCCTGTCATCGGGCCGCGCTTCGCGCGGACCCGGTGGCTCGCAATGACGCTTTCCTCAGCTCACGTCGAATTTCACGCCCTGTGCCAGCGGCAAGGTCCGGCCGTAATTGATGGTGTTGGTCGCTCGCCGCATATAGGCCTTCCAGGAATCCGAGCCGGACTCGCGGCCGCCGCCGGTCTCCTTCTCGCCGCCGAAAGCCCCGCCGATCTCGGCACCGGACGGGCCGATATTCACATTGGCGATGCCGCAATCGGAGCCGCGCGCCGAGAGGAACAATTCGGCCTCGCGCAGATGGTTGGTGAAGATCGAGGAGGCGAGGCACTGCGGCACCGCGTTGTGCAGCTCGAGCGCGGTTTCGAAATCGCTGTAGCGCATGACCCACAGCAGCGGCGCAAAGGTCTCGTGCATCACGAGATCGGATTGTGCTGGCGTTTCCGCCAGAGCAGGCCGCACATAATAGGCGTCCGCCCAGCCGCCGACATCGACGCGCTCGCCGCCGGTGACGGTCGCGCCGCCCGCTTTCGCCGCGGCGAGCATTTTCTGCATTGCGTCGAACGCGCCGCGGTCGATCAGCGGGCCGACCAGCGTGCCGCTCTCCAGCGGATTGCCGATGGCGACCGAGGCGTAGGCGCTCTTCAGGCGCGGCAGGAAGCGATCGTAGACGCTGTCATGCACGAACAGGCGGCGCAGCGTGGTGCAGCGCTGGCCCGCCGTGCCCATGGCGGCGAACGCCACGCCGCGCAAGGTCAGGTCGAGATCGGCCGACGGGCAGACGATGGCGGCGTTGTTGCCGCCGAGTTCCAGGATCGCGCGGGCGAAGCGCTGCGCGAGGCGCGGCGCGACCGCGCGGCCCATCGCGGTCGAGCCGGTGGCCGAGACCAGCGGCACCTGCGGATGGTCCGCCAGCATCTCACCGAGCGCACGGCCGCCGATCAGAACCGCCGACAGGCCCTCAGGCGCGGTT
>JAEWHY010000177.1 GCA_023387555.1 Pseudomonadota bacterium | reverse complement strand
GTGCTGCAGCCGGCGAAACTGGGCCTTTCCTTCGCGCGTCGGATCGCACGTATGCGGAGCTGGACAAAGCTGTCACGAATGCCGCGGGCGCTTCTGTCGCCGGGTGTGGTCGCGATCAGCCACAATTCCCTTCTCCGCGACATGGCGCAGCGCGATCACCGTGGCGTCGGGTTTCGCCATGCCGAGACCATCCTCGACGCCGCGCGCCGGCGGGCCCCGGAGGGCCCCGAAGTCAGCGAGGTCGGCCGCGCGCTTGCGGCGTTGATTGTCGGCGGCGTGTCGCTGAACGATCCGTATCGTGCGCGCGCGCTGCATCTGGTGGAAGCGGTGGCACTGGCGCATCTGGCGAAGGCCGCACGAGACATGACGGTGCTCCGAGCGGTCTCGCTGCCGGGTGAGGTCTGGACCGGATCGGGCGGACTTTACGCGCCGCGCGCAGTCGGGCTCGAAGTGTTGCGGCGTGGCGGCCGGGTGCGGCGCTTCGATCATGGCACGCCGCGGGAATTCGCTGCGACCGCGCCGATCACCGATCTGCTGGAGTTGTCGGTGTCGTCGGAATTCACGCTGCCGACGGAGGGCTCGGCCGCGATCTGCCGGCGTGAGATGAAAGACCAGGCCGGCCCGGTGACGATCTCCGGTGGCACAGGCGATCCGGTGTTCCGGCGCGTACCGGTCTCCCGTACGCCGAAAGCGACCGGCGACAAGTTGAAGGTGGTTTACGCGCCGACCCAGCTTCTGGGATTCCGGCAGTTGGTGCCGGCATTGCCGCGGGATCCTGTGCATCTCGACTGGCAGATGCGGGTGGCGCAATTCCTCAACAGCCTTCCTGTTGATTTTGTCTGCCAGGCGCATCCGGAAGGATTGTTCGATGGCCGCCCACATCCGCTGGAGACCGTGGTGCCGACCCGCCGGGGGAATTTCCACGCGCAACTCTCTCAGGCCGATGTCTTTGTGTTCGATATTCCGACCACAACGGCATTGTGGGAAGCCTGCTGCAGCAATGCGCGCATCGTCTATCTCGACATGGGCGCCGGTCACTTCACGGCGGAGGTCGCGCGGCTGCTTGCGCAGCGGGCGACCATTCTGCCGGTTTTGCATGATGACAATCACCGCATGACGTTCGACGAAGCCGCACTGCGCGACGCCGTGCTTTCCGGCACCGGCGCAGCCGATCCGGCGGCGTTTCGCCAATTGCTTGCGGGGACGGCCTGATGTGTGGCCTTGCCGCATTCTTTGAGCCGGGACGGGTGTTTCCGGACGCACTTCTCGCCGGTGCGGACCGGGACCTGCTGCATCGCGGGCCGGATTCAGCCGGTCATGCCGCCGAGCCTGGATGGGCGCTGGTGTTCCGCAGGCTCGCGATCATGGATCCGGGCAGCGCCTCCGATCAGCCGATGACCGATGAGAGCGGTCGCTGCACCCTGATCTTCAATGGCGAGATCTACAATTTCCGTGCGCTTCGCGGCGAACTGGAAGCCGCGGGCGTCCGGTTCCGGACCAACGGCGACACCGAGACCATTCTGCAGGGCTACCTGCAATGGGGTGAGGGCGTGCTGGACCGGTTGGAGGGCATGTATGCCTTCGTGCTCATCGACCGCAAACGCAATGTCGCACTCGCTGCGCGCGATCCATTCGGGATCAAGCCGCTCTATCTCTGCCAGCGCGGCAACCGCATCGGGATCGCGAGCGAAATGCGGCCGCTGTTCAGGCTGGTCGAGCCGCAGCCGGATGAAACCGCGCTCGCCGAACTCATCATCTTCACATGGGCCGCGGGGGGCCTCAGCAACGTTCGCGGAATCGAGCGCGTGCCCGGCGGCACATTGCTGACCATTCCGCTGCAGGGCGGGCCGGTCGTGCGGCGGCGCTTCTGCGACGTGCTCGAGACGCTGAAATCCGACGATACGATGTCACCGCACGAAGCCGAGCGGATGGCGGAGGCGGCCGTCGAAACGTCGGTGCACGAACACCTGATGAGCGATGTCGGCTATACGTTGCAACTCTCGGGTGGTGTCGATTCAAGTCTCGTTGCCGCCATGGCCAGCCAGAGCGCCGGCCGGCGGATCGCATCCTATGCCGTGAGCCTCGGCGACCATCCCTACGACGAGGGCGAATACCGCAAGCTGGTCGTTGACCGCTACGGTCTCGACCATCACGAGGTTCGGATTGGCGGCAACGAATTTGCCGACGCGCTGCCGCGGGCGGTCCAGCATATGGAAGGGCCGGTCCCGCATGGCGGCTGCGTGACCCTGATGCTGCTTTGCGACCGGATGCGCGAAGCCTCGAAGGTCGCACTCACTGGCGAAGGCGCCGACGAGATGTTCGGCGGTTACCTGCGGTACGGTGTGTGGCGCAATCTGGCGCGGCAGGATCTGCTGGCGCGGCTGCTGCCGTCACGACTGTTGCCGGCCGTCTGGCCGTTCCTGAGCGTGAAGCGTCTCGACGGCCGCGACTCCGCAATCTACGCTGCCGTGTATCACGACTTCCATGCCATGCAGGCGCTGTTTCCAGAGCTCGTGCCGGCTCCCGGACTGCGCGAGGCGACGAGCCGCAGGTTCAAGGATTTCCGCGACCGGCTGTTTGCGATCGATCAGGTTTCGTATCTGGAATCGCTGCTGGTACGGCAGGACAAGATGTCGATGGCGGCTTCAGTCGAGGCCCGTGTCCCTTACGTGCATCTGCCGCTCGCCAGGATCTTGAACCGGATCCCGCGAGATATTCGCGCACCCGGCGGTGTTACCAAGCCGCTGCTGAAGCGCATCGCCGAGAAATTCCTCGACAACCAACTGATCTATCGCCGCAAGATCGGGCTGTGGCTGCCCTATGACGACTGGCTTGCCGATCCGAAGGGGCTGGGCCGTTATCTCGATCTTCTCACCGACACCGACGGACGGCTGCGCGCCTATGCCGATCCGGCGGCGCTGAACGATGCGGTTGCGCGCTTCCGCGCCGGTGAGCGCAAGGGCATTCCCTCGATGTGGATGCTGGTCAATGTCGAGATGTGGCTGCGCAGCCTCGGCGAACTCGGTGCGGCAGCGCGAACGACGGACGCTCCGGCGGCGGAGGCGGCTGCGCGCGCATGACCAAGACGGCGCAGGCCACATCCTATCCCGATGCAACGCCGCCGGCGACCGCATGCGCGATCGATATCCGCGAAGAATACGGATGGCGACGGGTGTCGCATGGCGCCGTCACCGTGTGGTTCAAGGGCTGGATCGAGGGTCTCGATGCCGCCGCACTGGCTGCGCGGTTTGCGCAGGAGCGTCCATCCGCGAAGGCGATCGCCGATTTCCTGGCGTCCGCGATCGGCCATTTCGCGATTGCCGCGGCGGGGCCCGGTTGGGCGCTGGCCGCAGTGGACTGGGTGCGCAGTATTCCGCTGGCGCTGGCGCAGGTCGATGGCGTCTGGTCAATCGACGACCTGCCCGAGAGACTGCGGCAGCGCGCGGGTCTCGGCGTGGCGCACATCGATCCCGATGCGGCGCTTGCCATCGGCATGGCCGGCTACACCATCGACGATGCGGCACTTTATCGAGGGATGTCGTTTCTGGTGCCAGGCGAACTGGCCTTTATCGAGAACGGCTCGGTCGCGCGCCACCGCTATTACATCTACCGGCCGTGGCAAGTCCGGCCGGCGTCTTCGGAAGTGCTGGAGACCCGGCTGAAGGATCTGACCCTGCATCTCATCGAGCGGATGCTCGGCACGCTGCAGGGGCGGATGCTTGTCATTCCGCTGAGCGCCGGGCGCGACTCCCGGCTGATCGCAAGCGCCGCCCGGCACCTCGGCTACAAGAATGTGCGCTGCTTTACCTATGGTCGCGCCGGCAACTTCGAGGCGAAGGCGAGTAAAGCGATTGCCGAACGGCTCGGCTATCCCTGGACTTTCGTTCCGGCGACCATCGGCAAGCACCGGCGGTTCTTCGAAAGTGAAGACTATTCGCGCTATCTCGATTTTGCCGACAGCGGTTGCTCGCTGCCGTTCGTGCAGGATATGGCGCCGCTGATGGAATTGAAGGCGAGCGGCTACGTCCCGGATGATGCCGTTATCGTCAACGGCAATTCCGGCGACTTCATTTCAGGCAACCACGTCCCCGAATCCATGTGGCTTCCCGCAGAAGGATTGACCGAAGAGGCGCGCTGGCAGCGGATTATCGATGCGCTGCTGAAGAAGCACTTCTCGCTATGGCGTTCGCTGGTGACGCCGGGCAACAACGCGCGCGTCACGAAGCTCCTGCGCGATTCTATCGCGCGCGTTGGCGGGGCGCTCGGTGATCCGGAGGCGGATCACGGGCTTTACGAATATTCTGAGTTTCAGGACCGGCAATGCCGTTATGTCATCACCGGCCAGCGTATCTACGAATTCCTCGGTCACGAGTGGCGGCTTCCGTTGTGGGACAACGACTATCTGCAATTCTGGGAAGGCGTGCCGCTGGCCGAAAAGGCCGGGCAGGGCCTGTACGCCCGCATGCTGACGAGGGCGAACTGGGGCGGCGTATGGCAGGACCTGCCGGTGAACCGTAAAACCATTCGTCCGCTGTCGATCGTCCCGGTCCGGCTCGCTGCCAAGCTGCTGCACGCGCCGTTCGGCCGCGAGCGCTGGCACAGCTTCGAGAGGCGCTTCTTCCAGTACTGGTTGGACCCGACCTGCACGTCGGCCTGCGTGCCCTATTCCCGCGTCCGGCGCGATACCCGGGGTGCGCGCCATCATATCGCGTGGCTTGCCGAACTCTACCTCGAGCGCCATGGCATTGCTCTCGACACCCTGACGGCAGAGGGCTGACGTCGTGCGCGTACTTTTCCTGGCGCGGCTGTTTGCCGGTCTCAAGGCCGGGCTCGCGAAGGGGCAATGGGAGCCGGGGGGCGTGCCGGCCATCTATCGTCTGATAGAGGGGCTCGCCGCCGATCGCGAGGTCGATCTGCTTACGATGTTCTGCGCCAAGGAGCCCGATCCGCGTTTCACGCGCGTGACGCGATCGAACGTTCCGGTGATCGGTGACACTGTCATCCTGCCTTTTGCCCAGCCCTTCGGAAAGAGGGCGAGGCGCGGGAATGTGGCCTGGAACGAAGCCGCACATGCGGCGCATATGCTGAGGGCTGCGGCGCGTTTCAAGCCGGACGTGGTCTATGCCAATTACACCAACATCATGCCCGCGGCTCTGCTGGCGCGCGCCGGTTATCGTGTCGTTTTGCGGCTCATGGGCGTTCAGTCGCATCACCGCGATATTGCGGCCAGCAAGGCGCCGTTCTTCCGCTGGCAGATGCAATCCCCGTTTGCGCATGTGGTGTGCACCGAGGACGGCAGCGATCCGGCTGCACTCATTCCGAAGCTTGTGCGAGCCGATACTCCCTGGACGGTCCGCCTGAATGGCTGCGACGCTGAGGCGATTCCGGAGCATCTGGTACGCGAATTCCGCGATCGGTCAGAGCTCGGCGCACGCCCGGTGGTGATGTTCCTCGGGCGTCTCGAGGCTTATAAAGGAGCGCTGGAATTCATCGAGGCGGCGATCCGGATGCTGCGGGCGATGCCCAGCGGCGCCGATGTCGTGGTTGTGGGCGACGGGCCGTTGCGCGGGCAGATGGAAGCGCGTGTGAAGGCTGCCGGAGTGTCAGAGCGCATCCGCTTTGCCGGCGCGCAGCCGCACGCGCTGGTCAATCTTTATCTGAACGCTGCGGACGTCTATGTCTCCACCAACATGTACGGCAACCTGTCCAACGCCAATCTCGAGGCCCTCGCGGCGGGCGCCTGCCTCGTCTTGCCGACATCGGATCCCTCGCTCCCGCTCGACACCGTCACCGATCGGCTGATCCCGGACAATGTCGCCGAACGCTACGAGCGCGATGCGCTGCCGCAATCGCTTGCGGACGCGCTGTGCCGCCTTGTCCGGTCGCCGGACGAGATTGCGCGACGGCGCGCGCAGACGCGGGCGCTGGCGCAACAACTCATTCGGCCTTGGTCGGACGTCGTCGGAAGCGATATTGCACTCCTCAAATCTGTAACAGCCCGCGGGCCATCCGCTGCTTTACGCGCCGAAGTGAACCGAGCCGGAAATCGATGAAAGACACGTTGGGTTTTGCTCTATTGGGCTGTGGCCGGATTGCGCAGCGCTATTCGGATATTTTTGCGAACGATCAACTGCGTAACGCGCGGCTGGTCGCGGTCTGCGATGCGCAAGCCGTGCGGGCCGACAAGCTGGCGGCGCGCCATGGTGTTCCGGCTTTCACGGATTACCGCACGATGATGGAGCAGTGCCGCGCCGAGATTGACGTGGTCTGCATCCTGACCGAGAGCGGCAAGCATGCCGAGCACGCCATCGATATCGCGGCATATGGCAAGCATCTCGTGGTCGAGAAGCCGATGGCGCTGACATTGGAAGATGCCGACCGGATGATTGAGGCCTGCGATCGCGCCGGAATCAAGCTCTTCATCGTCAAGCAAAATCGTTACAACCTGCCGGTCCGGAAGCTGCGTGAGGCGCTCGAGAGCGGCCGGTTCGGCAAGATCGTGATGGGTACGACCCGGGTACGCTGGTGCCGCAGGCAGAGCTACTACGATCAGGACTCCTGGCGTGGCACCTGGGCGTATGACGGGGGCGTATTTGCGAACCAGGCCAGCCATCACGTCGATCTCGTGCAATGGTGTCTCGGCCAGCCCGTGACGGTCTATGCCACCGGGCGGACCGCGCTGGCGAAGAACGTCGAGGTGGAAGACACCGGCGTCGCTGTCGTGACCTTCGCGAGCGGGGCGATCGGCGTGATCGAGGCGACCACCGCAACGCGTCCCGTCGATCTCGAAGGCTCGCTGTCGATCCTCGGCGAGAACGGCTCGGTTGTGATCGGCGGCTTCGCGGCCAACAAGCTGACCGACTGGAAGTTCGAGACCCCGCTGCCGGGCGACGACGAAGTGCTGGCGAAGTTCAACGAGAATCCGCCGAACGTTTACGGCTTCGGCCATATCGCTTATCTCCAGCATGTCGTGGACGCCGTGCTGAACGGGGCACCGTCGCTCGTCGACGGCCTGGAAGGGCGCCGCTCGCTTGAACTGGTGATCGCGATCTACGAGGCGATGGCGAGCGGCGAAGTCGTCAAGCTCGGCTACGGCAGGCCGCGAAGCCAGTTGGGACGGAAAGCATGACGGTATCGGCTAAGGCCCCGCAAGTGATGGCGGCGGACCCCATCCCGCTGGTCGATCTGAAGGCGCAATATGTGCGGTACCGCACGGAGCTCGACGCCGCCGTGCAGCATGTGGCGTCGCAGGCCGGGTTCATCGGCGGTGCCGTGCATGATGCCTTCGCGCGCGAGTTCGCTGCGTGGTGCGGTGACGGTCATGTCGCTCTTGTCGGCAATGGCACCGATGCGCTTGAACTCGCGGTCGTCGAGCTTCTCGGTGAAGGCGATGGAAGCGGCGAAATCATCACCACGAGCCACACCTTCATCGCGACGGCCGAATCGATCGCCAACGCGGGCTATCGTCCGGTCTTCTGCGATATCGACGAGGGCACCTGCCTGACCTCGCCTGCGGCGATCGAGCGTGCCATTACGCCTACGACACGCGCGATCATGCCCGTGCATCTCTACGGGCAGATGGTCGACATGCCGGCGATCCGTGCGATCGCGGACCGGCACGGCCTCAAGGTGATCGAGGATGCAGCCCAGGCGCATGGCGCAAGGTTCGCCGGTGTGGGCGTCGGAGAACTCGGCGATGCCGCCTGTTTCAGCTTCTTTCCGGGCAAGAATCTCGGGGCCTGGGGTGATGCAGGCGCGGTCTATGCGCGGGATGCGGAGCTGATCGATCGCATCAACAGGCGCGCCAATCACGGGCGGGCTGAAAAATATCTTCATGACCATCAGGGAGTCAGTTCGCGTCTCGATACGCTTCAGGCCGCAATCCTGCGGGTCAAGCTAGGCCATATCGATGAATGGAACGAGGCGCGACGCACCGTTGCGTCCTGGTATGACGAATTACTTTCGGGCCAGAACGGCATTGTCCGGCCGGTCACCGACCCGCGCGCGACACCGGTCTTTCATCTCTATGTGGTGCAGATCGACGATCGCGACCGCGTGCGCGAAACTCTCAATGCGATGGGTATCGGCGCCGGTGTGCATTATCCGGTGCCGGTGCATGAGCAGCCGGCCTTCCGCCATTTCGGCCTGGAGCCGGAAGATGTTCCGATTACAAGCCGCGTCGCTAAAAGGGTGCTGTCGTTGCCGATCTACCCCGAGATCACGCGGGCTCAGGTCGAACGCGTCGCGTCAGCGCTGATCGAGGCCGTGAACGCATGAGTTTCACCGCCCATCCGAGTGCGGACATTTCGCCGGACGCCGTGATCGGCGCCGGCACGCGGCTCTGGCAGCATTGTATCGTGCTGAAGGGCGCGCGGATTGGGCGCGATTGCAAGCTCGCACATAACGTCTTTGTCGAGGGCGGCGTCTGGATCGGCGATCGCGTCACCATCAAGGACAATGTCTGCCTCTATGACGGGCTGGAGATCGCCGATGACGTGTTCATCGGCCCCAATGCGGTTTTTACGAATGTGCGCAACCCGCGTGCGCATGTTTCGCGCAAGGACGCCTTCGAAGCGACGCGGATTGCTCGCGGCGTCACCATCGGCGCCAATGCCACCATCGTCTGTGGCAATGCGATCGCCGATTATGCGATGATCGGTGCGGGCGCAGTGGTGACGAAAGACGTGCCGCCCTTCGCGCTAATGGCCGGCAATCCGGCGCGCCGGATCGGGTGGGTTTCCGCCGCCGGTGAAATTCTCAAAGCCGATCTGGTGTGCCCGGCGACCGGTGAGCGATATCAGATCGCGGACGGCGCCCTTGTGCGGGTCGCCTGACCGGGTATGCGAATTCTGTGTTTCCTGCCGGATCTCGGTGGCGGCGGCGCGCAGCGCACGTTGATCAATCTGGCCGCGTCCTTCCAGCGGGCCGGCCATGACGTGATCCTTGCCGCTGCCCAGCCGGACGGTCCGGCCCGCAGCTGGATTGATCCGCAGGTTCGTACCCTGGCAGTTGGGCGGGGGCAATTGCGCAATGCGCTGTTTCCGCTGGCGCGCCTGATCCGCGCGGAACGGCCCGATGTGATCCTGTCGTCCGTGCTCGACGCGAACATCGTCGCGGTTGCCGCTCGTGCGCTTGCGGGGCGGCCGCGGCCGAAACTCGTGGTGCGGGAGACCAATAGCCACCGCGCCCGCGGGGATATCGGCATGCTGCGCCAACGGCTGACCCGCTTTGCGTATCCGCGTGCCGACGCGGTCGTGGCGCTGTCCGAAGGCGTGCGGCAGGAATTGATCACCGATTATACGCTGCCTCACACCGCTGTGGTGACGATCCACAATCCGGTCGAGTTCGAGGCGCTGGCCGCGGAGGCGCGGCAAGCCCCGCCAACATCGCCATCCAAGGAGGGCCGCTGGATCATGGGCGTCGGCCGCCTGATCCGGCAGAAGGGTTTCGACCGGCTGATCCGCGCGGTGGCGCAATTGCAGCGACCGGAGGTGCGGCTGGTTCTTGTCGGGGAGGGGCCGGACCGCGAGGCGCTCGCGGCTCAGGCGCGCGCGCTCGGCGTCAACCTGCTCATGCCCGGCTTCGTGCGTCAGCCCGTACACTGGCTCGCCCACGCCGACGTTTTCGCGCTGTCATCGCGCTGGGAAGGGTTCGGTCATGTCATAATCGAGGCGATGGCGGCCGGCGCGCCGGTCATTGCCTTCGATTGTCCGCATGGGCCACGCGATATCATCACCGATCGCGCCGATGGGCTGCTGGTGTCGGACGGCGATGAAATGGCGCTGAGCAAGGCGATGGCCGACATCCTCGATGACCGCGCGCTGGCCGGCAGGCTGAGTGCGGCAGCGGCCGAGAATGCGAGCCGCTTCTCCAGCGCGCGCATTGCCGATCAATATCTGAAGCTGTTTTCCAGCCTGTAGAAAGCCGATGGCCAAACTTCAATATCTCCTGTCCCTGACTCCGCGCGAGAGCTGGCGCATCC
>JAEWHY010000151.1 GCA_023387555.1 Pseudomonadota bacterium | reverse complement strand
GCGCTGGGTCCTGTGCTGTAGTTTTGGTCGCTGCCGGTCGCGGTCGCCGGAGCGGTGATGGAATTCCCAAGCAATACCGGCCGGTCGGCGGCCAGTCGGCGCTGCGCCGCAACCTGGTCTTGCTGTCCGGGCCGTGCCGCCTCTCCAACCTTCAGGTGGTCATCCACGCGGACGACCGTGAGCTTTACGACGAGGCCGTCAGCGGGTTCGACCTGCCCCGGCCGGTCGCTGGCGGCGAGACCCGGCAGTCCTCGGTGCTCGCCGGCCTCAGCGCGCTCGAAGCGACGCGGCCGGACTACGTCCTCGTCCACGATGCCGCCCGCCCCTTCGCCTCTCCTGCGCTGATCGCGCGGGCGCTGGATGCGGCGGGAGCGACCGGTGCTGCGGTCCCGGCGCTTCGCATCACCGACACGGTCAAGACCGTGAATGCCGAGGGACGCGTGGTCGGCACCGCGGACCGCGACGCCTTAAGGATCGTGCAGACGCCGCAGGCCTTTGCCTTCGGCCCGCTGCTCGCCGCGCATCGCAAGGCCGAGGCGAACGGCCGGACCGATTTCACCGACGACGCTGCGCTGATGGAATGGGCCGGCCACGCCGTGTCCACCTTCGAGGGCGAGAGCGGCAACATCAAGCTGACCACACCTGAGGATTTCATGCGGGCCGAAACCATGCTGCACGATCGCCTGACCGACATTCGCACCGGAATGGGCTTCGACGTGCACAGCTTCGGGCCCGGCGATCATGTGACGCTCGGCGGCGTGCGCATTCCGCACGATCGCGGTCTGTCGGGGCACTCGGATGCCGACGTCGTTCTCCATGCGACCGTCGATGCCATCCTCGGCGCGCTGGCCGACGGAGACATCGGCGCGCATTTCCCGCCGAGCGACCCGCAATGGAAGGGCGCGACCTCGGACCGCTTCCTGAAATTCGCGGTCGAGCGTCTCGCCGCACGCGGCGGGATGATCGCGCATCTGGACATCAACATCGTCAGCGAGGCGCCGAAGATCAATCCGCATCGCGATGCCATGCGGGCGCGCATCGCCGAGATCGCCGGCATCACGCCGGACCGCGTCGGCGTGAAAGCAACCACCAACGAAGCGATGGGATTCATCGGCCGCCGAGAGGGCATGGTCGCCTATGCGACGGCAACAATCCGGCTTCCTGCGCGTTGATCCGCCATGCTGGATGACGACATCGTAGAGGCGGCGAAACGGCTGCTCGACATTTGCAGGCGCAACAGCTTCACGGTCGCGACCGTTGAATCCTGCACCGCGGGGCTGGTCGCCGGGACGCTGGCCGAGGTGCCGGGCATCTCGAGCATGCTCGATCGCGGGTTCATCACCTATTCCAATCAGGCCAAGCAGGAGATGGTCGGCGTCTCGGCTGAGACGCTGGAGAAGCACGGCGCCGTCAGCCGGCAGACCGCCGAGGAGATGGCGCGCGGCGCGATCGAGCGCGCGCCGGTCGATCTTGCGGTATCGGTGACGGGCATTGCCGGTCCAGATGGCGGGTCGGAGGAGAAGCCGGTCGGGCTTGTCCATTTCGCCGTGGCTTCGCGCTCCGGCAATCTTGTCCATGCCGAGAAGCGCTTCGGCAATATCGGCCGCCCGGAGGTGCGCAAGCAATCGGTGCTGCAGGCGTTCCTGATGCTGCATGACCTCGCGGAGAGCGAAGTGGCGCGTGCGCAAGCGGCCGATGCGCCTCGTGGCGCTCAGGCCGTCCGGCGGCCGTAGACCTCGTCGGCGCGACGCTCGAACGCCACAGCAAAGCGGCGGAACGCGGTGTCGAACATCGCACCCATCAGCATGCCAAGCATGCGATTCCTGAATTCATACGAAATGTAGAATTTCACGTCGCACAGCCAATCCTGCACCGGGTGAAACTCCCAGCGGTTCTCCATGCGGCTGAACGGACCGTCGAGATATTCGACGAGGATCTGCAGGTTGGCGCGGTCGAGCGTGGCGCGGCTGCGGAAAGTCTCGCGGATCAGCTTGTAGGCCACGGTCATGTCGGCGACGATGACGACGACGCCCTCGGCCTCTTCCTTGCGGCTGCGCACTTTCATGCCGCTGCAGAGCGGCAGGAATTCCGGATAGCGTTCGACATCGGCAACGAGATCGAACATGTCGGACGCGTTGTGCCGCACGCGGCGTGTGGTGGAAAATTCAGGCATTCGGGCTGCTTCAGGCTTTGGCGTCGCGCGCGGCCTTCATGCGCGCAAAATCCTCGCCGGCGTGATGCGACGAGCGCGTCAGCGGCGAGGCCGAGACCATCAGGAAGCCCTTGGCATAGGCGACGGTCTCGTATGACTTGAATTCGTCCGGCGTCACGAACCGCACCACCGGATGATGCTTGCGCGACGGCTGCAGATACTGGCCGATGGTCAGGAAGTCGACATCGGCGCTTCGCAGATCATCCATCAACTGCAGCACTTCGTTCCGCTCTTCGCCGAGGCCCACCATGATGCCCGACTTGGTGAACATCGATCCGTCGAGTTCCTTCACCCGCTGCAGCAGACGGATCGAATGGAAGTAGCGCGCGCCCGGCCGCACCGTCAGATAGCGCGACGGAACGGTCTCGAGGTTGTGGTTGAACACGTCCGGCTTCGCCGCCACGACCTTCTCGAGCGCGCCGTCCTTGCGCAGGAAATCCGGCGTGAGAATCTCGATCGTGGTCGAGGGGCACGAGCGGCGGATCGCCGAGATCGTGCGCGCGAAATGGTCCGCGCCGCCATCGGCGAGATCGTCGCGGTCGACCGAAGTGATGACGACATGGTTGAGGCCGAGCTTGGCCACCGCTGACGCGACATGCTCCGGCTCGTCGCCGTCGAGCGGTCCCGGTAGCCCGGTCTTGACGTTGCAGAAGGCGCAGGCCCGCGTGCAGGTGTCGCCCATGATCATGAAGGTGGCGTGCTTCTTGTCCCAGCACTCGCCGATATTCGGGCAGCCTGCCTCCTCGCACACCGTGACCAGCTTGTTTTCCCGGACAATCGCCTGGGTTGCCGCATAGCCCTTCGACACCGGCGCCCGGACCCTGATCCAGTCCGGCTTGGACAGGATGGGATTGTCCGGCCGGTTGGCCTTTTCCGGGTGCCGCGGCCGCGGCTGCGAGATGGTGTCGATAACGACCGTCACCGGGGGCCTCAAAATCAGGGAACGCCCTCAGGCGCTTAGGGTCACCCCTACTTACGTTTTGCAACCATTCACCGCAAGGCAGCTAGCGTTCCGGGCGTCTGACCGCCGGAACCCCGTCCATGACCCGCGAAGCCACCGTGCGCGTGCCGTTCACCCGGCTGGAATTCGTCCGATTCTTCATGTGCTGGCCGATGTACGCCACCCTCGTCCTGCTGGTGGTCGAGGCGCTGTTGTCCGCGGCCACCACCTGGCTCGTGATCAAGGCCGGGCGCGATGTCGCCAGCGGCGGCGAAAACCTGATCTACGACCTGATGTGGATCCTGATCGTGCAATGCGCCTCCTATGCGGCGGGAGCGGTCAGCTGGATCTATGCCGAGCGCGCCGGCATGCGGGCGTTCGGGCTCTACATCACGAAATTCGCCCGCGACAATCGTCACTACCCGACCCTTTTGGGAGACCGTCACGCCCGCGAGCAGGTCGAACCATTCCTGACCGGCGAGACGTTCCACACGATCTATCGCCTGATGTATGAGGTCGAGGGTCAGCTCAAGATTTTCCTGGCGCTGATCTTCAATTCGATCGTGCTGGGCATGGAGATCGACGGCCTGCTGCCCCTCGCCTATGGCACCGTATTCACCGTGCTGATCGTCCTGCAATATCTCGTCCGCAAACGGGTCACCGCCATCTATCTGGACAGCCAGCGCTGGAATAACCGGGTCACCGCGCACGGCTATACGCTGTGGGACAACGTCTTCGCCGGCAACCGGTACAATCTGCGGCTCTGGTTCGCCGGCTTCAAGGAACGCGCGCGCGGCTGCCTGCAGGCTGCCATCAGGGTGATTGTGGCGCGCGAGGGCCTGAGCGCGGCTGGCGCGATCTTCGGCCTCACCATCGTGTTCACGACGCTCGCCTATATTGCGTTCCGCGATGCCGGAAACACCGCGCTGCTGATCGGCATGGCAGCCACCCTGCCCCGCCAGATCGACATGACCAACGAGGTGCATCAGCTCGCCATCGACTTCAACGACGTGCTGGCCGCCTGGACCCGGGTCGGCGGCATCGCCGACAACATGCGGCCGGAACCCGATCCGCATTTCAACCGGCGCATCAAGTTCGACCGGCTGGTGCTGCGCGAGGGCAGCGAGGTCCAGGTGGTCGCCTCGGTCGACGACGCGTTGCGGCTCCTCCTCGCCGCACCGAACGGCCGCATCAACGTGCGCGGCGGCAACGGCTCCGGCAAATCCACGCTGCTCGCGGCGCTGAAAGGCGAGATCAGGAACCGCGCCTATTACTGGCCAACCACGGATCGCCTGGCCTTCGAGTTCAGCAGCAAGCAGCCCGATCCCGGCGAGGACGACGACGAGGCGCCGAAGCGCCGCAAGCGCAAGGGCGGCTTCTCGTCCGGAGAACGGCAGATCAGATCACTGCAGGAGATCGTTGCGCATACCGACGCGCCGGTTTATCTGCTCGACGAATGGGACGCGAATCTCGATGCAAACAATCGCGCGGCCGCCAATGCGCTGGTCGAGCAACTGGCGCAGCGTGCACGCGTGATCGAGATTTCGCACCGGGACGCGACGTGACAGGTGCTCCTGTCCGCCACCCGGTTGCGGCCTGACCGGGGTCGCAGCGGTTCGCACGACTCCAGTTCCCATCCGGCCCGGTTTCCTGCCCGCCCCGAGCGCACAGGAACCGTTGATCCGTTGCAGCGCAATACTTAGATATTGCAACGCAGCAATGGACTTGTTAACCCAGCAGCGCGTTACGATTGAAGGCAAGTTGATGAGCAAGAACAAGGCAGTAGCCTGGAAAACCAAATACGGGCTTCGCCGGGTCCGTCAGGAAGATGCGACCATTGAGGAGGCGATCGCCGCGGCCCAAGGGCTGTCGGACGACCGCAACGAGCAGATCGAGATCGCATCCTCGCTCATCGGTTTGCCGCAGGAAGAGGTTCGCGCCGTGCTGCTCAAGACGGCGCCGGCCCGCAAGACAATCGTCAAATCTGTCACCGCGACCGGCCCCGGCATGAAACAGCGTGCGGTTGTGGTTGAAACCAAGCGCCCGCGCCGCATTGCCCTGGCCGCAACGCGCGGCTGACGGCGCGTATCGAAGCCATTCCTTCGACGGTGACGCAGGATCGGCCCGGCCGTCCTGCGAAAACATATCCGGGGCGTCACGCCGCCTGGATCTGACAGCCCCGTTCGCCTGCGACGCCGCTGGCAGCTACATGTTCAGCACACGCCCGTAAGCATCGAGCACCGCTTCCTTCATCGTCTCCGACAGCGTCGGATGCGGGAAGATGGTGTGGAACAATTCCTCTTCCGTGGTCTCGAGATTCATCGCGACCACGAAGCCCTGGATGAGTTCGGTGACTTCCGGCCCGACGAGATGCGCGCCAAGCAACTGGCCGGTCTTCTTGTCGAAGATCACCTTGACCATGCCCTGATCCTCGCCGAGCGCCACGGCCTTGCCATTGCCGATGAAGGGGAAGCGGCCGACCCGGATGTCGCGCTTCTTGTCCTTCGCCGCCTGCTCGGTCAGGCCGACCGATGCGATCTGCGGGAAGCAATAGGTGCAGCCGGGAATGAGCGACTTGTCCATGGCATGCGGATGCAGCCCCTTGATCGCCTCGACGCAGATCACGCCCTCATGCTCGGCCTTGTGCGCCAGCATCGGCGGCCCCGCGACGTCGCCGATCGCGTAGATGCCCTGCACATTGGTGCGGCACATGCCGTCGATAACGATGGTGCCGCGGTCGGTCTTCACCCCGAGTTTCTCGAGGCCGAGATTCTCGAAGTTGCCGACGACGCCGACCGCAGAGATCACGCGCTCGACCTCGATGGTCTGCGTCTTGCCCTTGCCGTCGTCGATGGTGGCGAGGACGCTGTCGGCCTTCTTGTCGAGCTTTGTCACCTTTGCGCCGGACATGATCGTCATGCCCTGCTTCTCGAATTGCTTGCGCGCGAATGCCGCGATCTCGGCGTCCTCGACCGGCAGGATCTGCGGCAGCACCTCGACGACGGTGACATCAGAGCCCATGGTGTGGAAGAACGAGGCGA
>JAEWHY010000543.1 GCA_023387555.1 Pseudomonadota bacterium | reverse complement strand
CCATGGGTGTCGTTGATGCGCTTGAAGTGGTCTATATCGATCTGCAGCAGGGTAAGCGGGTCCCCGGTCTGCAAGGTCTGATCCCACTGCCTGGCCGCAGCCTCCTCGAACGCTCTGCGATTTGGCAGGCCGGTCAGCACGTCCCTGACCGCGCGATCCTCGAGCACGTTCTCATAGGCATTGATCTTGTCGATCATGCGGTTGAACTCATCCGCCACCCTGCACAGTTCAGGCGGAACCCGGACATCGATGCGATACGCCCGGTCCCCTTCGGCAAACCGCGTCGCCCCGCCAACCAGCCGATCGACGCTGGCCACCATCACGCGTCCGATCAGGATCACGCCGGCAAGGATGGCGACAAGACAGGCGCCGGCTCCGATGCCCGCGAGCCATAGCGCCCGCTCGTAGGACCGCTCGGCAACCCATTTGTCATGGGTGATCTCCTGCTCGAGCTGCAGGATGGCCGCGTTGATGGAGTCGCTTGCGGCCCGAATGTGTCCGTCGAACCGTTCCATGAGCTCCACCGTGCGGGGATCCCCCGCCCGAACCACCGATGTGAGTTCCTGGCCCAGCGCCTTGGCCGCGTTCCAGTCTGCGCTGGCCTGGGCCGCAAGCGCCCGCGCCACCGGCTCCGTCGCCAGCTGCTCGAGCAGGGCGGGGAATTCGGTATCGATCCTGGTGCGCGCCTCCCGGAAACCGGCCTGATTGGTCGGATCGCGATCCACGATGAACTCGTCCATTCGCCATCGCCTGGAGGATCGCCCGCATGACCCAGAGATCGTCGGGCAAGGCATCGCCGAGCCTCGTCCAGAGTTCGAGCAAGGCCGCGAGATGGCAGCGCGCGCGGCTTTCGGCCGGCAGCGCGGACAGGTCCGGGTCGGGCCGCCTGAGGTCAGGCGTCGCCAGCATCAGCGACCGCAGCGCGGTTTCGACCGCCCGTGCCGTTTCGGCCGGCGCCACCTCATGGCTGGCGCGCCACGGAGCCTCTTCCATTTCGTCGAGGAACGGTGCGAGTTCGAAAGGCTGCGCCTGTCGGGGCACGACATAGACCGCGCGCAGCAGATCGATGCTCAGCGGCCGGACCGCTCCGGACACCGTATGCACATAGCAAGGCTCCGCAGGCTCGAACACGCCCCACCCCCAACGCCACCGATATACGCTTTGCCCCAGGCTGTAGCGCCCGGTCGCGACAGAATCGGTTGCCCCCGGCGGTACCATCTCCATCTGCACCGCCACCTTAAGTTGAAGGCAAGCTTACGGTGTCGTCAAGCCGCCGCCGCGCCACCGCAGGCCGTGTTGAACCGCGGCCGTACCAGGCACATCGGGCGGGCCAGGAAGCCGTTGCCTATCGAGCGCGCTCGACAAGTGGACTTCGGCGTGCTCGCGCACCGATCACCCCTGAGGTCAGCTGCCAGAACCGAGGAAGTTGCCGGGTTCGGGAAACTCCGGCGCGAGGCCGTGCTCCCGCCAGCCGGAGGTGCAAAAGACCCGGCCAAGGCGCAGCCGGAAATCAAGCCGCGACCGTTGGGCTCGAATCGAAATTTCCTTCCAATAACAGCGGGTTGACCGTGATGGGAGGCGAGCCCAAAATTTTTCGCGTCACGTCTTGAATCGCCGGATCCGCGAAACTAGCTGGAAGCGGGCGCGACGCCGAATGGGTTGCGCTGCCCCGCTCTGGTTGACCAGACCGGAGCGGAGGGACCTCTCAAAATCTGTTTGTCCTTGAGGAGAACGATATGAAGTTCCGTCCATTGCATGACCGTGTCCTGGTCCGCCGCATCGAAACGGATGAAAAGACCGCCGGCGGCATCATCATCCCCGACACTGCGAAGGAAAAGCCGCACGAAGGCGAGGTCGTCGCCGTTGGCCCCGGGGCCCGCGACGAAGGCGGCAAGCTTGTCCCCCTCGACCTGAAGGTTGGCGACCGCATCCTGTTCGGCAAGTGTCCGGCACCGAGGTGAAGCTCAACGGCGAGGACCTGCTGATCATGAAGGAAAGCGACGTGCTGGGCGTGATCGAGCACACGGCCACCATGAAGAAGGCCGCCTGACGGCTTCTTCCGACCACCAGTCAACGAAAGCTGCCTATTGAAGGAGTGATCCAATGGCTGCCAAGGAAGTCAAGTTCAACACCGAGGCCCGCGAGCGCATGCTGCGCGGCGTCAACATCCTCGCCGACGCGGTGAAGGTCACGCTCGGCCCCAAGGGCCGCAATGTCGTCATCGACAAGTCGTTCGGCGCGCCGCGCATCACCAAGGACGGCGTCACCGTCGCCAAGGAGATCGAACTCGAGGACAAGTTCGAGAACATGGGCGCGCAGATGGTGCGTGAGGTCGCGTCCAAAACCAACGACATCGCCGGCGACGGCACCACGACCGCGACGGTTCTCACCCAGGCGATCGTCAGGGAAGGCGCCAAGGCGGTGGCGTCCGGCATGAACCCGATGGACCTGAAGCGCGGCATCGATCTCGCCGTCACCAAGGTCGTCGAGGATCTCAAGGGCCGTTCAAAGCCGGTCTCCGGTTCTTCCGAAATTGCCCAGGTCGGAAT
>JAEWHY010000596.1 GCA_023387555.1 Pseudomonadota bacterium | reverse complement strand
GAGGAAGCGCGAATCCGAATCGACCACGATCGAACCGGGTGATTCCTTGCGGTGGTAGGAGACGATGTGACGCCGGTACGGCTCCGGGATCGTCGCCTTGGCGTAAGGGACCTTGGACAACAGCTCGCGGTCGCGCGGCTTGAAGTTGGCTTCCGACGCGGGTTCATAAGTCGCGTTCGTCGCGGCATTGCAGCCCGACAGACCGATCCCGATCAGGAGAAGCGCGATCAGGCGCATCACCGCATTCCTTAACGTTTGAGCCGTTTCGGCAAGGATTTCGCGGCGAACATAGCCGAAAAACGCCTTGCATCCAGTGATAACCCCAACGTCCCGGCCACTCCTGTGAATGTGTTGCCAGAATGCCTCAAGCCGTCGCACCGGAAACACGAGCTTGATCGAATTGTCTTAAGCCTGAGTTTACCCTGCTCGCCCCAAGGGCCGCGGGTCTACTGAAAATCTGCCGGCGCACGGCTTTGTGACGAACTTGCCTCCAAGTCTTACCATTCATTGCGTATTTGCGCCTCACTACCTCCGCATCGTCCGGCCAAGGTCTGGGTCTGGGAAAACAAAATTCCCAGCAAGGAGGAAACATGACTACTGCGAGGACTTCCGGGGTTCATCGTGAAAGCCGGCAGTCGGAAATCGAGCTCGATCGGCGCTACGGCCGCATTGCCATTTCCGCACTGGTTGCGGCGCTGCCGTACAGCAGCGAAGGCAAGACCGCTGCTTCCGCCTCAGCGGAAGGGCGCGAGGATCGTCGCGACGCCTGAAGACGCCTGGACATGTGCGTCCCGCGGGCAGATGACGGTCCCGCACAATTAGCCCTTGCAAGCTCCGACGGCCAATGGTCATGACAACGCCGCTGCGGCGACAGCCGAATCTGCGGAGGGGTCATGCTCACCGTCTATGTTCCGCGAGGTTCGACACTGGAGCCGGTCGCGCTTGCGGCCGGCGAGGAAATTCCAGAGACCGCGGTCTGGCTCGACCTGATCAATCCCACACCTGAGGAGGACAGGCTGGTCGAGCAGCGGGTCGGTGTGGGCATTCCGACCCGCGAGGAGATGCAGGAAATCGAGATTTCCAGCCGGCTCTATGTCGAGAATGGCGCCCGCTACATGACCGCGACGCTGATGTCGCAGTCGGACACGCCGTCGCCGACGACCACCCCGGTATCGTTCATCCTGGCGGGCCAGCGCCTCGTGACCGTCCGCTACAGCGAGCCGCGCCCGTTCGCGATGACGCGGCACAAGCTCTCCCGATTCTGCCCCGCCAATGTGACCGGACAGGCGGTGCTGATGGACCTGCTCGACGCCGTCATCGACCGCAATGCCGACATTCTCGAGCGCATCGGCGCCGAGGTGGACCAGGTCTCGCGCCGGGTGTTCGAGCAGCGCCGCAATCGTGGCGGCTCGTCGCGGGTCTATCAGGGAATTCTGTTCACGCTCGGCCGCAAGGGGGACCTCTGCTCCAAGGTGCGCGAAAGCCTGGTCTCGATCGGCCGGCTGGTTTTGTTTCTCGCGCATGAGGACGAGAGCACGCGCTGGCCCAAGGAAATGCGCGCGCAGCTCAAGACCATGCAGCGCGACGTGCAGTCGCTGTCGGACCATACCACCTATCAGACCAACACCATCACGTTCCTGCTGGATGCGATGGTGGGCCTCGTCAGCATCGAGCAGAACAACATCATCAAGCTGTTCTCGGTGGTCGCCGTGGTGATGATGCCGCCGACGCTCGTGGCCTCGATCTACGGCATGAATTTCGAATTCATGCCGGAACTGAAATCGGTCTACGGCTATCCGGTCGCCCTGATCATGATGGTCGTCTCGGCGATCCTGCCGTATGTGTATTTCAAGTGGAAGAAGTGGCTGTAGCGGTCGGCGCTCCGCGATGAGCCGGGGCATACGCCACTAGACGTGCTGTCCGCCGTTGATGTGAATCTCGGCGCCGTGCACGTACGACGACGTCTCGGTGCACAGCACGTAGACGATCTTCGCCACCTCGTCCGGCGTGCCGAGCCGGTGCATCGGGATTTGCTGCTCGACGATCTTCTCGGTGCCGGGGGAGAGGATCGAAGTGTCGATCTCGCCCGGTGCGATCGCGTTGACGCGAATCCCGAGCGGGCCGAAATCGACCGCCATCTCGCGCGTCAGGGCCGCAAGCGCCGCCTTCGAGGTCGCATAGGCAGCGCCCGCGAACGGATGCACCCGCGAGCCGGCGATCGAGGTGACGTTCACGACCGAGCCGTGAGTGGCTTTCAATTCGTCGATCAGCCCGCGCGCCAGCATGATGGGCGCGAAGAAATTCACCTGAAAGACGTGCTGCCAGGTCCGCACTTCGGTCGCGATCGCGCTCAGCCGCCCGCCACCGTCGCCTTTCGGCGAGATCGCCGCATTGTTGACCAGCGCATGCAGCTTGCCGTCCGGCAGCCGGCGCTTGATCTCGGCGATGGCCTCCTCGGTGTTCTCGGGGCTGGCGAGATCGACCTGGATGTGATCCTCCGGTCCGGCCTCCCATGGGCAGTTTTCCGGGAAGCCGTGCCGCGAGCAGGTGATGACGCGCCAGCCGGCGGCGGAAAAACGCTTCACCGTGGCATGCCCGATGCCGCGGCTCGCGCCGGTCAACAAAAGGGTACGGCGCGGGCCGTTATGATCGCTTGTGGGCATCCGTACATCCTGCTGGAGCGTGACCGTGACAAGACATGCACAGCCGTTCCGTTCCGACCGGTCTTTAGGGCCGGGACCTTAGCTTATGGATAAAGGCGCGTCTTGGTCCAAGGTTGGGACGATGAATCGGTCGCAATTTCGGCCGGCTGATCGCGCGTGAAGACGATCCGGTCGTGCAGGCGGAACGGCCGGTCGTGCCAGAATTCCATCGTGACCGGCGCTACACGGAAGCCCGACCAGAACGGCGGCCGCGGAATGGTCCCGAGTGCATGCCGCGCGGTGACCAGCGCGACCGCCTTTTCGAAGGCGAGGCGGCTTTCGAGCGGGGACGATTGCTTGCTTGCCCAGGCGCCGATCTGGGCGAGCCGGGGCCGGGTGGCAAAATAGGCATCGGCTTCGGCATCGCCGACCGGCGACACATGGCCGCGAATCCTCACCTGCCGGCGCAGCGACTTCCAGTGGAAGACGAGCGCGGCCTGCGGTCGCTCGCGCAGTTCGCGCGCCTTGGCGCTCTCGAGGTTCGTGTAGAATACGAAGCCGCTCTCGTCGAAGCCCTTGAGCAGCACCATCCGCGCATCCGGAAAGCCGTCGACTCCCGCGGTGGCGAGCGTCATCGCATTGGGATCGTTCGGCTCGCTGCGCTGTGCCTCTTCCAGCCAGGCCGCGAACAGCGCGAATGGCTCGGCCGCCTCCGTGAAATCACCGTTCTTTAAGGATTCCGGATCTTTAATGGATGGTGTGTCTGTCATTCCGTGGAGCA
>JAEWHY010000512.1 GCA_023387555.1 Pseudomonadota bacterium | reverse complement strand
GGCCAGGCATTCGAGGCTGCGGCGCAGTTCGCCCACCTCGATCAGATTTTCGCGCGAGACCGGCGCCACCCGAAATCCGCGCTGATCTTCGGCGATGACCAGCCCTTCGGCTGCGAGCCGCATCAATGCTTCCCGCACCGGCGTCAAGCTGACGTCGTACCGGCTGCGCAGGTCGTCCGGACGCAGCCGCCCGCCCGGCGACATCACGCCGTTGAGAATCTCGCCACGAAGTCTGTCGACGATATCGGTGGAGAGAGTCGAACCCATTCCGTTGCCCTTACATGGCTGCCGTAACGATCCTCAGGCGTTCTTGCCGATGCTCTGCTTGATCTTCAGCTCGACACCAAGAACCTGACCGAGCGATCGGGCCCCGCTAACCTCGGCGACATACTCGGCAAAGGCGATATCCTGAAGCGCAGAACCGACCGACTTGAACATGGTGATGTCAGCGTCGTCCCGCGAATTCCGAATCTTGCCCTGAACCAGATCATACAGCGAAAACAGCTTGTGATCGAAGGAAACGCCCGCGTCCCGCGCAGCGATCATATCGCCGGTATCGAGGCTCAGTTCCTTGACCTCGTCGGCAACGATGATGGCCGCCCGATCAACGACCGAGGCATCGACCTCTCGCTGGCTCGCCGTGGTCGAGCCGATCGAAACAACTGTCGCCCCCGGCGCCAGCCACTCCCCATACAGGATCGGGCTCTCGTCCCGCGACCGCGCCGCCGCGAGCACGTGTGTCGCGCCGCTCACCGCCTCCTGTGGAGAGGCGGCAGCCTGAGCCTTGATCTTCAAATCGTTTCTGACGCTTTCGGCGAACGCCTCGCGGCTCGCCGGCGTCGGGCTGAAGACCGCCAGCGACTCGACCGGCCTCGCTGCCGCGATGGCGCGCACATGCGACCGAGCCTCCAGTCCTGAGCCCAGCACCGCGAGCTTTCGGATCGGCCCCGCCGGTGACAACGCATCGAGGCCGAGCGCCGACGTTGCCGCCGTCCGCATCGCCGTGATCGAGATGCCGTCCATCAGGTAGGCCAGCTCGCCCGTCGTCTTGTCGAACAGGGTGATGACATAAGCAACCTTGCCCTCGCGGGTCCGGGAGATCTGCTTGGTCCCCATGAACCGCCCGGTGGCGGGGATCGCCGGCATGCAGCGAATCCACGCACTTTTGTCCGCCGCGACCAGCCGCCCCGGCACGGCCTTGTGGTTGGCCTCCGCCGAATATGCGTTCCGCATACAGGCAATCGCGGCCGGCCAGTCGAGAACCGCATCGGTATCCGCGGCTGAAAGGTAGATCATCGCACACCCTCCCGGCATGTCAGGCCGGGTTGCGCCCGACGAAGTAATCGGTATCGGGATCGTCGGTCGGATTGAGACCGCTCGCCTTCACCGCCGCACGTAGCGTGCGCATGTGGGCGTCGATCATCTTCTGGGTCGGATAGCGCAGCGGCCCGCCGTTGAAGCCGTGCAGCCAGCTCTGGTACTTCCAGTAAGCACGGTGGATGAGCTTGGTCCCTGGCATGTGAGTGCCCTGCAGGTTCTTGTTGGCCATGCGCGCGGGGTGCACCTGCCAGAAAATCTTCATGGCCTCTTCGAACCGCTTCTCCCGCATGAGATTGAACATCACCGGCACGCGATCGCGGTGCAGGCAGTGATTGCTGGTTCCGGACCACTGCATCGGATAGGTCGCCATCAGCGGAATGGCATCGGCCTCGATCGGGCAGGTCACCAGGACGTCTTTCGAATGACGCTCCCAGCACTGCACAAAGCCGGCAATCGTGGGCATGCCGCCTTCGGCCTTGATGCAGACGATGTTGGGAATATCGGCGACCATCTGCGCGATCAGTTCCGGAGGCATGCCCGCCGGATGCACGCGCTCGAAGCCCCAGTGCGGCACGGGGAACAGGATCACGCCGAGATTCGTGCTCTCACAGAACGCCTTGGTGTAATCGTAGATTTCCTTCGCGGTGGTCGGATAGAAGTTGCCCGGATAGCCGAGCAGCACGTAGTCGGCGCCAGCCCGTTCGGCGGCCTGCACCGCCTCGATATTTTCCTCGAGCGTGCCGAACCCGGCGTGATGGATCAGCTGCAGCTTGCCGCCGGCTTCGTCACGCGCCCATGACGTGAACTGCACGTATTCCTCAACGGAGATAATCACCTCCGAGACCAGCAGCGTGCCGGTGAAGCCGAATTCGATCACCTTCCGGACGTCGTGACGGATGGCCTTTTCATTGAGCCGCTTCAGGTCGGACGTGAAGGTCGGGATGATGATGTTCGCGCACCCATGCATGTTGTCCTTTGCCCATGCGCGCGCATCGGCCTTCGCATAATTCGCCATTTCGCTGTCATCCCGTTGCCAATTAATCAACCGTGCGCCTGATAATGCATTTCGTCAATAAAAATGCATTTTATTCTGTGACTAATAATGCATTTTTTGGTCGAAACTCGATTATCCGGATGCTACAGGAAATAACGTTCAAGTGGGGCGCAGTATGGCATTCGAAGTTCGCCGGGTGGTGACGGGACACGATGAGAACGGCAAGGCTATCGTGCTGTTCGATGACGTGATGACCGAGGTCATATCGTTCCGTCCCGGCATGGACTCGCATGTTGCATGGGCGACCGACCGGCTTCCCGCCGATAACACCATCGCAACCCCCGCCAAGGTAACCGCAACCACGGTCGATCAGGGTTCGGTGTTCCGCATCATCCGCTTCTCGCCGGGCGTTACGCCGCGCATCCATCGCACGGAGTCGATCGACTACGCCGTGGTCCTGTCCGGCTCCATCGACATGGAACTCGACGACTCGACCGTTACGTTGAACGCCGGCGACATGCTCGTGCAGCGCGGCACCATCCACAACTGGATCAACAAGGGGACGGAACCTTGCGTCATGGTCTTTGTCCTCGTTTCCGCTGTGCCGCTGCAGATCGGACAGACGACGCTCAAGGCTGAGGGATAAGGCGGGACAGCCCGTCAGAGTAGAAGCGTTATTAACCGCTGCCGGTGAGCCAACGCCTCCCGAGCGGTAGCCCAATCAGTTCACGATGGTGAGAGAACGTGCACAACGCCGTTCAACTCGACCGCCAACGCTGGAGGAAGCCAGGCATGTTGAAACGAACCCTGCTCGCGATTGCAACTTTGATGCTGCCGCATGCCGCGAGCGCGCAGACATTTCCGTCCCGCCCGATTGAAATGATCATCCCGTTCTCGGCCGGCAGCGCGCTCGACGCCAATGGACGGATCTTCGCCAATGCATTCGGCCAGGCGATCGGGCAGAGCATTGTGATCCTCAACCGTGACGGCGCTTCCGGCACGCTCGGATTCACCGCCCTGACCCGCGCAGCACCGGATGGCTACACGATCGGATACGGGCCGACGACGCCGATCGCGAACGCACCGTTCCTGTTGAAGAACGTCGCCTACAACGTCGATTCCTTCACCTACATCTGTCAGGTGTTCGAGACCGTATTCCTGATCGCGGTCGGCCCGAACTCCAAGTTCAAGACCGTTGCCGATCTCCTCGCCGCCGCGAAAGAAAAGCCGGGGGAACTGACGTTCGGGAGCGCCGGCATCGGCACGATCGGACATCTGTCGTTCGCGCACATGGCCTCGTCGCTGGGCCTCAAGTTCCAGCACGTCCCATATCGCGGCGATGCCGCGCTGGTTCCGGCGCTGCTGAAAGGCGATCTCGACTTTGCCGTGGTGACGGTTGGCACACTCGTCAGCCAGCCCAGCATCGGCAAGCTCGCGGCGCTGGCCAACGTGCGTCATCCTGACTTCCCGGATGTCCCGACGGCCGAGGAAGTCGGCAGCGTCAAGATTGCGATTCCGCCGGCGCATATCGGCGTGTTCGCTCCCAAGAACATCCCGGCTCCGGTGCGCGCCACGCTGGAAAAGGCCTGCGAGACCGCGGTCAATTCCGAGGGTGTCCGCAAGGCTGCGAAGACCACAGGACAAACGCTGAAGTATCTGAACGGCGCGAAGTTCGAGCAGCAGACCGTCGCCGACTACAATCTGAAGAAGCAAGTGATCCAGCAGCTTGGTCTCGGCGCTCAGTAAGCGCCTGCGGGACGGGTGATCCCGTCACCTTCGAACTGAAAAAGGTCCGCAACAGCCGTTGGGGACCTTTTTTGTTTGGAAGCAGTCGCTGCGTATCAGCTGCCGAAACCTGGCAGAGGTCGGTCAATCCGCCACGAAGCCCGACGCCTTGACCACCGGCCCCCAGCGTTCGATGTCCGCCTTCACCGTTGCAGCGAATTCGGCCGGCGTCTTGTAGTCCGGTTCGTTGCCGATCGCGGCCAGCTTCTGCCTCACGTCGGGGGCGCTGAACGCCTCCTTGATGGCCTGATTGAGCCTCGCCACGGTGTCGGCCGGTGTCTTCGAAGGCACCAGCGTCCCGAGCCAGGCCTCGATAGCAATGTCATAACCCGACTCTTTCATCGTCGGCACATCCGGCAGGAAGGTCGATCGCTTCGGACTGGTGACCGCAAGCGTCCGGATTTTGCCGGACTGCGCAAACGGCAAGGCCTCGCTCACCGGGTTGACGCTCGACGAGACATGGCCGCCGATCAGGTCCTGCAAGGCAGGCGCGCCTCCCTTGTAATGGACCGGGGTCATGTCGACCTTCGAAGCCTGCGACAGCATCAGGCCGGCGAAATGCGGCGTACCGCCAGCCGCCGTCGTCGCGTATGTCGCCGTCTTCGGATTCGCCTTGCACCATTGCACGAAGTCGCCGAGCGTCTTGACCTCGGCGGGCACCGCCGGGCCGACATTGATGCACAAGGCGGATTTGGCGACGGTCGCGACCGGCGTGAAATCGCGCGCCGGATCGTAGTTCAGCGACCGGAAACTGTGCGGATAGACCGTCATCACGAAATCCGGCGTGAACAGCATGACGCTGCCATCGGCCTCGGCATTCTTGACGTATTCGACGGCGAGACGGCCCGCTGCGCCGACCCGGTTCTCGACGATGGTCGCCGGCGCATAGCCGCCCTTCAGCTTGTCGGCCATGATCCGCGCCAGCGCGTCGGTGCTGCCACCGGCCGGGAACGGGACCACGACCTTCGCAGTCTGGGAGATGACCTGCGCGTGCGCCGAACGCGGCGGGGAAAACTGGCTCGCAGTCAATGCGCCTGCGGCTCCGAGCAACCAAGTCCGTCGAGTCAGCACAGTCAAACCTCCCAAAAATTAGTTCTTATTTTGAACGTTTAGAACGCTACTCCGCGGCGATCCTCCGCACTGAGCGGACACCCTCGGCAAGTTCGGACACGAGTGCCGTCACAGCACTGATCGTTCCCGCCGTTGCCTGGCCTTCTGCATCGAGGCTTTCGCGAAGCTTGTCGATCAGAGCGGATCCGACCACCACCGCGTCCGCCCCTTGCGCGATCTCGCGCGCATTCTGTGCGGTCCGGACGCCGAAGCCGACGGCAACCGGCAAAGCGGTATGGCGCTTGATGCGGGCGACAGCATCCGAAACGCGCGTCGCATTCGGCGTCGCCGATCCGGTGATGCCGGTGATCGAGACGTAATAGACGAAGCCCGATGTATTCGTGAGAACGGTCGGCAGGCGCTTGTCATCGGTCGTGGGCGTGGCCAGCCGGATGAAATTCAGTCCGGCCTTGAGCGCGGGGACGCAGAGTTCGGCGTCTTCCTCGGGCGGCAGATCGACGATGATGAGGCCATCGACCCCGGCCGCAATCGCGTCAACGAGAAAGCGGTCGACGCCATAGATGTAGATCGGATTGTAATAGCCCATCAGGACGATCGGCGTATCCGCATCGCCCTTGCGGAATTCGCGGACCATCTGCAGCGTCTTCGCCAGCGTCTGCCCGCCCTTGAGCGCCCGCAGACCGGCCGCCTGAATCGCCGGGCCGTCCGCCATCGGATCGGTGAACGGCATGCCGATCTCGATCACATCGGCGCCGGCCTTCGGCAGCGCAGAAATCAGAGCCAGCGCGGTGGCATAATCGGGATCGCCCGCCATTACAAAGGTGACGAGGCCGGCGCGGCCCTCGCGTGCAAGTTCGGCGAAGCAACGGTCAATGCGTGTGGTCATCAGATCGACGTCCCCAGATAGTCGGCAACGCTCGCCAAATCCTTGTCGCCGCGGCCGGAAATATTGACCACCATCAGATGATCCTTTGGCTTGTTCGGCGCGAGGTCCTTCACCTTGGCAAGGGCATGCGCGGTCTCGAGCGCCGGAATGATGCCTTCGAGCTTCGAGCAGAGTTGCAGCGCTTCGACGGCCTCGTCGTCGGTGGCCGAGAGGAATTTCACCCGCCCCATATCGGCGAGCCAGGCATGCTCCGGCCCGATGCCGGGATAATCGAGGCCGGCCGAGATCGAATGCGCCTCGTTGATCTGCCCGTCCTCGTTCATCAGCAGATAGGTGCGATTGCCATGCAGGACGCCGGGCCGGCCGCCGCTGACCGAGGCCGCGTGCAGGCCGGACGGAATGCCGTGGCCCGCGGCCTCGACGCCGTAAATCTCCACGTCCTTGTCATCCAGGAAAGGATGGAACAGCCCCATGGCGTTCGAGCCGCCGCCGATGCAGGCGAGCAGCGAATCCGGCAAGCGGCCTTCCGCTTCCATCATCTGCGCGCGGGTCTCGTTGCCGATCACGCACTGGAAGTCGCGCACCATCATCGGATACGGATGCGGACCGGCGACCGTGCCGATGCAGTAGAAGGTGTCGGCGACATTGGTCACCCAGTCGCGCAGCGCCTCGTTCATCGCATCCTTGAGGGTCTTCGACCCGGATTGCACCGGCACCACCTCTGCGCCCAGCATCTTCATGCGGAACACGTTCGGCTTCTGCCGCTCCACGTCGACCGCGCCCATATAGACGATGCAGGGCAGCCCGAAGCGCGCGCACAACGTGGCGGTGGCGACGCCATGCATGCCGGCGCCGGTCTCGGCGATGACCCGGGTCTTGCCCATGCGGCGCGCCAGCATGATCTGGCCGAGCACGTTGTTCACCTTGTGCGCGCCGGTGTGGTTGAGCTCCTCGCGCTTGAAGTAGATCTTCGCCCCGCCGAAATGATCCGTCAGCCGCTCCGCGAAATACAGCGCGCTCGGCCGCCCGACATAATGCGCGAGGTAGTAATCCATCTCCTTCTGGAAGGCCGGGTCGTTCCTGGCGTCGGCATAGGCCTTCTCGAGGTCGAGGATCAGGGGCATCAGCGTCTCGGCGACAAAGCGGCCGCCATAGATGCCGAAATGCCCGGTTTCGTCGGGTCCGGTACGGAAGGAATTCGGCTGGATACTCATGCGCTGCTTGCCACTTTCGCCCGTGCTGCATCCGCCGCACGCACGGCGCGGATGAAATCAACGATTTTCGATGGGTCCTTGATGCCCGGCCGTATTTCGACGCCGGACGAAACGTCAACCGCAGGCGCCCGGGTGATCGCCAGCGCCTGCCCGACATTTCCCGGTTCGAGCCCTCCGGAAAGCATGAAGGGCAGGCCCGGATCAAGGTTTTTCAGGAGCGCCCAGTCGAACGCCTTGCCGAGCCCGCCCGGGCGGGTCGCGTCCTTCGGCGGCTTGGCGTCGAACAGAATCCAGTCGGCAATCCCGGCGTAGGCCGCCACGGCATCGAGATCGCGCCGCGTTTCCACCGGCAAAGCCTTGACCACCGGCAGGCCGAACCGCGCCTTCAGTGCGGCAACCCGCTCCGGCGTCTCGTGCCCGTGCAACTGCAGCAGGTCGGGGGCGAGCGTCTCCACGATCGCGGCATGAAGGCCGTCATCGGCATCGACCGTGAGCGCCACCTTGCGCGCCCGGCCTTGCGCGCGGGCGCCCAGCGCACCGGCGAGATCGAGCGGCAGATTGCGCGGCGACCGCGGGAAAAAAACGAAGCCGACGAAATCGGCGCCCTCGCCGAGCGCCGCGTCGAGCGCGTCCGCCGTGGTCAGTCCGCAAATCTTGGTCAGAATGGCCATGCGGTGTTCTAGCGCGCCCGAACCATCGTGTCTGCCGTCAGGCCGACAGCGACTTCCACACCAGCATGGCGGCGGCGAGGTCCTCGATCGCGGTGCCGACCGACTTGAAAAGGGTGATCTGGCTTTCGGAGGTGCGGCCCTTGATCTTGCCGCGGGTCAGATCGAACAGGTCGCCCTTGATGGCCTTGGCATCGATGATCTTCTTTTTCAGCGGCACCACGATGTCGCCCGCCTCCTTGGCTGCCCCCGCGCGCGTATCGACGAAAATCCGCGCGCGTTTGACCGCCTGATCGTCGGCCTCGCGCATTTTCGGGGTGAAGCCGCCGACGAGGTCGAGGTGCGCTCCCTTTTTCAGCCATTGCCCCTTGATCAGCGGCTCCGCCGCCAGCGTTGCGCAGGACACGATGTCGGCATCGCGCACGGCCTCCTCGAGCGTCTCGGCGATGTCGACCTCGATGCCCGCAACCGCAATTCCGAAACCGAGCGCCACCGCCCGCGCCCGCGTCCGGTTCCAGAGCGTCACTCGCCGGATCGGTCGCACGCTGAGATGCGCGCGGATCAGATGCGGCGCAAGCGCCCCCGCGCCCACCATCACGAGATGCGAGGCATCCTCGCGCGCGAGATAGCCCGCTGCGAGCGCCGAAGCGCAAGCGGTGCGCCAGACCGTCAGCGCGCGCCCGTCCATCATCGCCAGCGGCTCCCCGGTCTCTCCGGACAGCAGCAGATACTGCCCGTGGACCGAAGGCCGCTGCGCCTTGGCATTGTCGGGGAACACGGTGACGATCTTGCAGCCGAGGAAACGGTCGTTGCCCGCCTCCCATGCCGGCATCAGGAGCAGTGTGGCGTTCGTCCCCGCCGTCGGAATGGTGTGGTGATGGCGCGTCGGCACCGTGATGTCGGAACGGAAGGCCTCGCCAAGCGCGTCAATCAACGCGCGGTACGTCAGGACGGACTGGATTTCCTCTGCGGTGACGATGCGCATGGCCCGACGGCTCACGCGCTCGTCGGCGGCCGATAGGCGAGGCGTGCGGCCTGGTTGGAAACCGGCGCCTCAAACTTGTCCTCGAGCTTCGCGTTCAGCGTTTCGATTTCGCGGCGAAGCGCGTTGACGTCGGCATCGCGGCGCTTCGCGGCGCGGCGGTAGCCGGACTGACGCAGCCAGGATGCCGCTCCGCCAATGAAGACACCCAGGATGACGAGAACGAAGGTCAGAACGAACAGCGGGATGCTGATCGAGGCCGCGGGCGCAGCCGCGTTGAACGGATCGAAGGAGACGGTCACGACCTCGCGGTTCGCGAGCGCGAACATCAGGATCACGATCGCGATCGGTATCAGAACCAGCCAGAAGACGATTTTGCGGAGCATGGGATCGACCCACCAACCTAATGATGGCGATTCCGGGGCAAACCCCGGACGGAACACAGACACAAAGGCTGGGCGCATGTGATGTCCAGCCCGATGGCAGCCCCGCGGGATTTACGCCCGGAGCCGGAAAGTCTGTCGCCTCAAGGCGCGTCGTCCCGGTTCAGCCGCTCGCGCATTTCCTTGCCGGTCTTGAAGAATGGCACCGACTTCTTCTCGACCGAGACATGCTCGCCCGTGCGCGGATTGCGACCCGTGCGTGCCGGCCGGTGCTTCACCGAAAAAGCACCGAAGCCGCGCAGTTCGACTCTGTCGCCCCGTGCAAGCGCCGCGGTAACCTCGTTCAGGATCGCGTTGACGATGTTCTCGACGTCCCGCTGATAAAGATGCGGATTCTGTGCCGCAATCTTCGTAACCAAATCCGACTTGATCATCCACGCCGCCCGATATGCGCGTCGGCAAGGCCAACCCTCTCGCGGGCAGGCCTTGTCCACACTCAATTGACCGGCGAAGGGTGCCAAAGCGCCAGCAGACCGTCAAGATTGAGCCGCTCCACAGCCGCAAATGCGCCCGACTGTTCGAGGCTCCGCGCGAACCCGTCCAGGCCCACCGCATTGAGCAGCGAGACCGCGGTCAGATGCAGGAACGAAAGGTCGGACAGCCGCGAGCGCAGGCTGAAGTTGCGGACCGGCGTCTTCGGGTCGATCCCCTTCTCCTTGGCGAGCCACGCGATCGCGGTCTGCTCGTTGCCGAGCTGGTCGATCAGCTTCAGATCCAGGGCCTGACGCCCGGTGAAGACGCGACCGTCCGCGACCTTGGCGAGCGCCTCGCCCTCAAGGGTGCGGCGCTTGCCGACCAGTTCCTTGAACCAGTCGTAGGAGTCCATCACGATCGAGGCGAGTGCGGCCCTCGCCTCCGGCGAGGTCGGCTCGAAACCGTTGGGCGCGGCCTTGAGCGGCGATGACTTCACGTCCTCGACCTTCACGCCGACGGTCTTCAACAGATCGGTGAAATTCGGATACTGGATGAGCACGCCGATCGAGCCGACCAGCGAGGCGCTCTGCGCGATGATGTGGTCGGAGGCCAGCGCCGCGATGTAGCCGCCGGACGCGCACAGCCCGTCGACGACAACCACCATCGGCTTCTTGGCCTTGAGGCGGACCAGCGCGTCGTAGAGCTGTTCGGAGCCGGCCGTGGTGCCGCCAGGGCTGTCGATATGGACGATGACCGCCTTGGCGCCGGAATTGCCCAGCCGTTCGAGCGCCTCGACCCGCGCCTGACTGCCGCGGATCAGACCGGAGATCGTGACGCGCGCGATAGACCCGGAGGTGGCCCCGCTCAGCGAGTCCTGCCGCGAGACGGCGGCAATTGCTCCGACCGCGGCGATGACGACGAGAACCGTCAGCACACGCCAGAAGGTCAGTTTCCGCCGCAAGCGGCGGCGATCCACGATCTGGTCCGCATCAAGCGGCCGAGAATCGAGCGACATGGCTTCGCTCCTGTCTGATTCGAAAGAGGGTTCATTGCGCCAAGCGCGCATTTGAGCCCGGCAATCATTCACATTTGGCAAACGGCTGCGGCAAAAAAAAGAACCCCGGCGCGGGCAGCGCCGGGGTTCGGTCATTCTTGTTGCACGTCACGGCCGGGCTGTGCCGGCCATGACGGCGAGAGGCGAAATTACTCTGCCTTTTCCTTGTCGCCGGCGCGCTTGAGCGCCGTGCCAAGGATGTCGCCGAGCGTCGCGCCGGAGTCGGACGAGCCGTATTGCGCGATGGCTTCCTTCTCCTCCTGCACTTCCAGCGCCTTGATCGACACCTGGACCTTGCGGGACTTGCGGTCGAACTGCGTGACCCGGGCATCGACCTTCTGGCCGACCTGGAAACGCTCCGAACGCTGGTCGGCGCGGTCGCGGGCGAGATCGGCACGGCGGATGAAGGTGTCGAGGTCGGCGCCGACGATCTTCACGTCGATGCCGCCTTCCTTCACGTCGGTGACTTCGCAGGTCACGACGTCGCCCTTCTTCAGCTCGCCGGCCACACCCTCTTCCAGAGGGTCGTGGGCAAGCTGCTTGATGCCGAGCGAGATGCGCTCCTTCTCGACATCAACGTCGAGAACGGTCGCCTTCACGATGTCGCCCTTCTTGTAGTCGTCGATCACCTGCTCGCCCGGACGCTTCCAGTCGAGGTCGGACAGATGGACCATGCCGTCGACATCGCCGTCGAGGCCCAGGAACAGGCCGAACTCGGTCTTGTTCTTGACCTCGCCTTCGACGATCGATCCGGGCGGATGCCGCTCGACGAACACTTCCCACGGATTGCGCATGGTCTGCTTGAGACCGAGCGAAATACGCCGCTTGACCGGATCGACTTCGAGGATCTGGACTTCCACTTCCTGCGAGGTCGAGACGATCTTGCCCGGATGCACGTTCTTCTTGGTCCAGGACATCTCGGAGACGTGGATCAGGCCTTCGATGCCCGGCTCCAGTTCCACGAACGCGCCGTAGTCGGTGATGTTGGTGACGCGACCGGTGAAGCGGCCGTTGATCGGATACTTGGCCTCGATGCCCTGCCACGGATCGTCGAGCAGCTGCTTCATGCCAAGCGAGATGCGGTGCGTGTCGTGATTGATCTTGATGATCTTCACCTTCACCGACTGGCCGATATTGAGCACTTCGGTCGGGTGATTGACGCGACGCCACGCAATGTCGGTGACATGCAGCAGGCCGTCGATGCCGCCGAGGTCCACGAACGCACCGTAATCGGTGATGTTCTTGACCACGCCGTCGATGACCTGACCTTCTTCGAGGTTCTGCACCAGTTCCTGACGCTGTTCCGCGCGGGTCTCTTCCAGCACGGTGCGGCGCGACACGACGATGTTGCCGCGGCGGCGATCCATCTTCAGGATCTGGAACTGCTGCGGATTGTTCATCAGCGGGGTCACGTCGCGGATCGGACGGATGTCGACCTGCGAACGCGGAAGGAAGGCCACGGCACCATCGAGATCGACGGTGAAGCCACCCTTGACCTGATTGAAGATGACGCCCTGAACCTTCTCCTGGTTCTTGAAGGCGCCTTCGAGCTTGCCCCAGCTCTCTTCGCGGCGCGCCTTGTCGCGCGACAGGACCGCCTCACCGAGCGCATTCTCGACGCGCTCCAGGTAGACCTCGACCTCGTCACCGACCTTGATCTCGTTACCGCGGCCGGGTCCGGTGAATTCGCGCAGCTGGACGCGGCCTTCAGTCTTCAGTCCGACGTCGATGATGGCGACGTCTTTTTCGATGCCGACAACTTTACCCTTGATAACCGAACCTTCATGCAGGTTTCCCTGGGTGAAGGACTCTTCAAGCATCGCCGCGAAATCTTCGCGCGATGGGGTGCTGGTCGCTGCTTGGGCCATGAATTCTCCTGTGTGCGGGCGCCGGGTTCGATCAAGAATGTTCCGAACGCACGGGCCAAAGGCCCCGCAAGAGCCTTTGGCACCGCCGCATGGCGGCGGGTCGGCGCGATATGCCGTTCGACCGGAACGATGATGGCTTTGTCCGAGGCCTCCCGAAGAGGCGGTGAAGCGGGCTGTTCCTCCAGCGACGAAGGGCGGTTAAGCCGGCCTTCGGCCCGCCCGGACGGCCTCGACTATGTCGATGGCGGCCTGGACCGCTGGGGATATAGCTAAATGCGTGGTATCCAGCAAGACCGCGTCTTCGGCCTGCCGCAGCGGCGCCACCGCCCGGTTCATGTCGCGCTCGTCGCGGGCCTTGATGTCGGCGAGCACTGCTGCGTCATCCACGGTCTCGCCCCGGCCGCGCAACTCCAGGATCCGGCGCCGGGCGCGCTCTTCCGCGGACGCGGTTACGAAAATCTTAACCTCGGCGTGCGGGGCGATGACGGTCCCGATATCGCGTCCGTCGATCACGGAACCGGGCTTCGAGCGCGCAAATTCATGCTGCAGCGCGATGAGCGCTTCGCGAACCTCGGGGATGACCGCAACCACCGAGGCGGCCTTTGCCACCTCGTCCGATTTCAGCGCATCTTCGGGGTAGCGGGCCGGATCATAACCGCGCGCCGCGGCGATCGCTGCCGCGCGATCCTCAAGCTGCCCGGCCTGCAGCACCGCAAATCCAACACCGCGGTAGAGAAGCCCGGTGTCGAGATGCCTGAAGCCATAATGCGCCGCCAGGCGCTTGGCGATGGTGCCCTTCCCGGACGCCGCCGGCCCGTCAATTGCGATTATCACGAAAGTTCCGCTCCAAGCCCGCGCATCAGTTCGACGAAGCCGGGGAAGCTCGTCGCAATGAACGCCGCATCATCGACCGCAACCGGTTTGTCGCTTGCGAGCCCCATAACCAGCGCCGACATCGCCAGCCGATGGTCCATGTGCGTCGCAACCACGCCGCCCCCCGGCGCCCTGCCGTTGCCGTGGACGATCAGGTCATCGCCCTCGATCTCGACCGCAACGCCGTTCACCCTCAGCATGTCGGCGGTGGCCGCCAGACGATCGGATTCCTTGACCCGCAATTCGCTCAGGCCCCGCATGCGGGTCGTGCCCTCCGCAAAGGACGCCAGCACCGCAAGGATCGGATATTCGTCGATCATCGCAGGCGCACGCTCCGCCGGCACATCGACGCCGCGCAGTGACGAAGCCTTCACGCGCAGATCGGCGACCTCCTCGCCGCCGTCATTCGTCACGGCCAGCGTTTCGATATCGGCGCCCATCTCGCGCAAGGTCAGGAAAAGCCCGGTCCGCAGCGGATTCATCATCACGCCGTCCAGCACGATCTCGGAGCCCGGCACGATCAGGGCTGCCGCAAGCGGGAATGCCGCGGATGATGGGTCGGCCGGCACCTGCAACGGCGCGGGAGACAGCTCCGGGCGTCCGGTGAGCGTGATGCGGCGGCCGTGCGCGCCCAGCGGTTCGACGCGAACCTTCGCGCCAAAATGCGTCAGCATCTTTTCGGTGTGATCGCGGGTCGCTTCCTTTTCGACCACGATGGTCTCGCCGGGCGCGGCAAGGCCCGCAAGCAGCACCGCGGACTTGAGCTGGGCCGACGCCACCGGCGGGACGAATTCGATCGGGACCGGGTCCCGCGCGCCCTGGAGGGTCAACGGCAGCCGGCCGCCCTCGGCGACATCCACCACACGCGCGCCGATCCGGGTCAGGGGCTCGAGCACGCGATTCATCGGCCGCTTGCGAAGCGATGCGTCGCCATCGAACACCGCCGTCACCGGGCAGCCCGCGACGGTGCCCATGACCAGCCGGCAGCCGGTCCCGGAATTGCCGAAATCGAGCGGTGCCTCCGGCTGCGCGAACCCCGCGACGCCGACGCCCCGTACCGACCATGCGCCCTCGCCGGTGCGCTCGGCCACGGCGCCCAGCGCGCGCATCGCCTTGGCGGTGTTGATCACGTCCTCGCCTTCGAGCAGGCCCGAGATGCGGGTCTCGCCGACCGTCATCGCCGCCAGAATCAGGGCGCGATGCGAAATCGACTTGTCTCCGGGCACCCTGGCCCGCCCGCGCAGGGCGGACGAACGGCGCGCGGTCAAAGGCATGGCGGGCAGATTGTGGCTCACGGTGGTGTATCGTCCGGCAAAATGGCGGGGTCTCCTAGCACCGGCCGTCCGCCGCGTCATCCAGCCCGGCTGCTAAAAGCGTCCCGAACGCCGATAATGGTATTGACAGCGGTCGCCCAAGCCTCCAATTCAGCCGCTCATTCGAAAAGCTTCTTCAGGGATCTCCGACCGTGGCAAAGCCTGAGCTCGGTACCAAGCGCATCTGTCCGGTGACGGGCCGCAAATTCTACGATCTGAACAAGGATCCGGTGATCTCGCCCTATACCGGCGAGGTGGTGCCGATCGCTCCGGTCATGGCCTCGCGCGGCCGCGTCGAGAAAGCCGCCGAGCCCGAGCTCGAGACGGCAGATGCCGAGGGCGCCGAATTCGTCTCGCTCGAGGACGCCGATGCCGAGGCGCAGGGCAAGAAGTCGGAGCTGCCGGACGCCGTCGATGATGATATCGAGGTCGAGGACGACGTCGTCGACGATGATTCGACCTTCATCGAGGAAGATGAAGAAGGCGCCGACGACGTGACCGATATTATCGGTGACGGCCTGGAAAAAGACGAAGAGACTTGATCGTCCGCGCAAGGTAGTATATCCGCCCGCAACCCGCTGCGGACGGAGACGGGTTACGGGGCCATAGCTCAGCTGGGAGAGCGCTTGCATGGCATGCAAGAGGTCGGCGGTTCGATCCCGCCTGGCTCCACCAACCCCCGCCGCATATGTCTGAAATTCACATCGGGAATTCGAAGGCCGCTTCCAAAGCGGCCTTTTCTGTTTTGAGTCCCTTCCAGCACGCCTATTCAGTTCCCGACGAATTGAAGCGTTCCCGTCTCGGCTGTAAATGAGTACGGGCGCACGGCATCATGCCGCGACGCTTTGGCGTTTTGGGGGGACGTCATGCGAAGGCTCGCTGTTGCCGCTCTGGTGTCCATCGCCTCGCTCTTGGGCGCGGCGCCGGTCGCGGCCGTGACCGAAATCCATTGGTGGCACGCGATGCCGGGCGAACTCGGGCGCGAGGTCGAGCGGCTGGCGGCCGATTTCAATCTGTCGCAATCCGAATACAAGGTCGTTCCGACGTACAAGGGCCTGTACACCGAGACCATGACCGCGGCGATGTTCGCGCAGCGGTCCAGACAGCACCCCGCCATTCTGCAGACCGCAGAAGTCTCAACGGCCACCATGATGGCCGCCAAGGGCGTCGTGTATCCGGTGCACCAGCTGCTGCGCGAGCAGGGCATCGATCTTGCGCCTGAAACATTCCTGCCTGCAGTGGCCGGTTATTATTCCGATGCCAGCGGTCACCTGCTGTCGTTTCCGTTCAATGCGTCGACGCCGATCCTCTACTACAACAAGGATCAGTTCCGGCTGGCCGGGATCGATCCCGACAAGGCGCCCGCGACATGGCCCGAGCTCGAAGCCGCGGCCCGCAAGCTGGTCGGACGTAAGATCCCGTGCGGGCTGACCACCGGCTGGCCATCATGGATCAACGTCGAGAATTTCTCCGCCTTCCATAACCTGCCGATCGCAACACTCGACAACGGCATGAGCGGTCCCGGCGCGCGCCTGAAATTCAACAACCTCGTGGTGACCGGCCATATCGCGGCGCTGGTCGATTGGCAGAAGGGCGGCCTGTTCGATTATTCCGGGCGCACCAACGAGGCCGAGAGCCGCTTCTACAACAGCGAGTGCGGCATCCTGATATCCTCATCCGCCGCGCGCGCCGACATTCTGGCCAATGCCAGGTTCGAGATCGGCTACGGGATGCTGCCCTACTGGCCGGATGTTGCCGGCGCTCCGCAAAACTCGATCATCGGCGGTGGATCGCTCTGGGTGCTCCGCGACCGTCCGCAAGCGGAATACAGGGGCGTCGCCCGTTTCCTGTCGTTCCTGTCACGGCCGGAGGTGCAGGCGCACTGGCATCAATGGACCGGCTACCTTCCGATCACCCACGCGGCATACGAGCACACGCGCGCCCTCGGGTTCTATGACCGCAATCCCGGCACCGATATCTCGATCCAGCAAATCACCCTGAACCCGCCGACCACGAATTCGAAAGGACTGCGGCTCGGTTCCTATGTGGTGATCCGCGACATCATCCAGGAGGAACTGGAAGCCGCCCTGGCCGGTCGCAAATCGCCAAAAGCCGCGCTCGACGACGCGGTCCGGCGCGGCGACGAGATCCTGCAGCGCTTCGAAACGGCCAATCAGTAATTTACGGATCATTTCCGCGGGTTCCACCGGCCGCTTGAATTGACCCAAATTCTGCCCATATACGGGTCAACTCGCCGGTGGTTGCCGGAGGGTTGCAGGGGGTGCCTCTTTGGGCCCCGTGTCAAAGTCGCTGGAAAGGACTTTGAGATGTCCCGAATGCCTTCGTTGTCCAGCCCGTTTCTTTTGGGGTTCGACGAGATCGAGCGTGTGCTCGACCGCGTCACCAAAGCGGCGGACGGATACCCCCCCTACAACATCGAGCGGCTTGCGCGCGACGACCGGCACCCGGAGCGTCTGCGCATCACGCTCGCCGTGGCCGGCTTCACGCTCGATCAGCTCGAAGTGAGCGTCGAGGAGAACCAGCTTGTCATCCGCGGTCGCCAGGCCGAGGACAAGACACGCACTTTCATCCACCGCGGCATCGCCGCCCGCCAATTCCAGCGCACGTTCGTGCTGGCGGACGGGATGGAGGTACTGCAGGCGGACTTGAGGCACGGCCTTCTGTCGATCGATCTCGCGCGGCCGGAAGCGGCGCGCGTCGTGCGCACCATCTC
>JAEWHY010000532.1 GCA_023387555.1 Pseudomonadota bacterium | reverse complement strand
GGCGGCATGATCAAGCGCGTGGCGCTGGCGCGAGCGCTGGCGCTCGATCCGGCCATCGTGTTTCTCGACGAGCCGACATCCGGTCTCGATCCCATCAGCGCCGGCGAATTCGACAATCTGATCAGGACCTTGCAGCGTACTTTAGGGCTGACCGTTTTCATGGTAACCCATGACCTCGACTCCCTGCATTCCGTCTGCGACCGGATCGCCGTCCTGGCCGATGGCAAGGTCATCGCGGCAGGACCGATGTCGACGATGCTGGCTTCGGATCACCCGTGGCTGAAGGCCTATTTCCGCGGCAAGCGCGGGCGCGTCGGCGCAACGATGTGAGGTTGGCGTATGGAAACGCGAGCGAACTACATCCTGATCGGCTGTTTCACCCTGGCGGTGATCCTCGGCGCGTTCGGGTTCGTGTACTGGTTCCACCATGTCGGCGGCACCGGCGAGCGCACGACCTATAACGTGATGTTCCAGGGGCCGATCGGCGGGCTGCGCTCGGGTGCATCGGTCACCTTCAACGGCATCCGGGTCGGCGAGGTCACAGCGCTGACGCTCGATCCGAAGGATCCGAAGAACTCCATCGCCACCATCTCGGTCGACGTCACGACGCCGGTGCGGGCCGATACCGCCGTCAGTCTCGACTCGCAGGGACTGACCGGCATTGCGGTGCTGGCGCTGCGCGGCGGCGCGCCGGATGCGGACCCGGTGACAACGAAGATGGGCGAGGTTCCGCTTCTGACCGCGGGCACGAGCGCATCGCAGGACATGATGGCTGCGGCGCGTGATGTGGCGCGGCGCATCGATAGTGTTCTGGTCGAGAACCAGCAGTCGCTGAAGAACGCGCTGAAGAACATCGAGGCCTTCACCGAAATGCTGTCGAAGAATTCCGACTCGCTGTCGAAGTCGGTGAAGAACATCGAAAGCTTCACGGACGCGCTGGCGAAGAATTCCGAGAAGGTGGACCGGATCCTGGTGAGCGCCGACCGCGCTCTCGGCAATTTCGATAGCCTGACGGCGGAGAAGGGCGATGTGCCGGAGGCGATCCGCGCCTTCAAGACGCTCGCGGAAAATCTCGACAAGCGGCTGGAAGGCCTGATTTTGGACGGCCGCCGGACGCTCAACACGGTCGACCGCGCGGTGCGTAATTTCGACGAGAATCCTTCGCGCATCATCTTCGGTGGCGGACGGCCGGCGACCGGACCGCGGCGCCAATAGTTTCAAATAAGACTCAGGGCGTCGTTGCGGCGCCTTCATCTCGATCGGAAAGGCCGGCCGGATTTCATCCGCCGGCCTTCTGTCGTTGCATGTGTCGGTGCTGCGCTTGACCCGCCGTGCCGGTGCTGCGCTTGACCCGCGGCGTGTCTCTCCTTTACGCTTCGCGCAACCGATAAGGAATTCGCAATAGCGAAATATATGGCCGGTTGAACGGCCGTTTGGGAGGACGTTGATGATGTCGATCGCATCGCGCGCCATGCTGTGCGCGTTCGCTCTGGTGGCTGCGACGGTCGCGGCCTCGGCGCAGGATTTTCCGACACGGCCGATCACCATCATATTGCCCTATCCGCCGGGCGCTTCGACCGAGCAGGTGGCACGCATGGTGCAGCCGGTCATGCAGGAGCGCCTCAAGCAGCCGGTCATCATCGAGAACAAGCCGGGCGGCAACGGCACCATCGGCTCGCAGCTGGTCGCGCGCTCGGCGCCGGACGGCTACACGATCCTGCTCACCACCAATGCGTTGATGACGATCGTGCCGAACGTGCAGGCCGTCCCGTTCGACCCGTTGAAGGATTTCGCGCCGCTGACGACCGCGATCCGCGGCATTCTCGGCCTCGCCGTCAATCCGAATGTGCCGGCGAAGAACATGGCCGAGTTCATCGCCTATGCGAAAGCCAATCCGAAGAAAGTGCATTACGGCACCGCCGGAATCGGCAGTCCGCAGCATATGGCCGGGCTGCTTCTGAACCGCGAGGCCGGCACCGACATCGTCCACATTCCCTACAAGGGCGGGGCGCCGGCGGCCAACGACGCCATGGGGGGCCATATCCAGGCGGTGATCGCGACGATCTCGTCCACGCTCGGGCAGCACAAGAGCGGGCTGCTGCGCATCATCGGCATCGGCGAGAAGGAGCGCTTCGCCGGCCAGCCCGATATCCAGGCGATCGCGGAAACCGTCCCGGGCTTCGAGGCGACCTCCTGGCTCGCCTTCTATGCGCCGGCGGGCACGCCGCAGGCGGCGATCGATGTGCTCAACCGCGAACTCGTTTTCGCGCTCAACACGCCCGAGGTGAAGCAGAAGCTGTTCGATCTCGGCCTGCCGGTGGTCGCCGACAAGCCGGAAGAACTCGGCAAGCGCACGCGCGACGAACTCAGGCAGTGGGGCGAGATCGCGCGCGCCATGAACGTGCGCCTCGAATAGGCGAGGGGCACCAGTCCGCGTCACGAAGGGGCATCGGTTCGCGTCACATGCAGTTGCTGCGCACCAGCAGCGTGAGCGGATCGATGCCGAATTCGCTTTCGAGCGATTTGCCGGATTGCTTCAGCCAGGTCTCCTGCGCCTGATACGCGATCTTTTCGCGCTCGCCGGTGCAGGCGTATTTCAGTCCGGCCATGTTCTGCAGGTGATGCACCATCTCGTGCACCAGCACCGACATGCTGGCATCGCTCGTGCCGTTCCAGGCTTGCGAGAGATGGATCGCGCGCTTGCTGTCGTTGTAGAGCGCGACGACGTCACCTTGACCGGCCTGACCGCCTGGACCCGTTTGGCCTTCGGTCTCCGCACCTGACGGAATGGATCGCCCGGCCACGAAGCTGCCGTAACGCATCTGCGCCAGCCGCTCCGGGCTGTCGAAGACGATCGCCGGAGGCTCCACCGATCGCGGCAGGTCGAAGCGATCGGCCAGCCACGCCATGATCGTCTCGATCTGGCTTGCGGTAATCCGCCCGTCCGCCGGTTCCGGCGCGTTGCAATGGTCCGCCGGCTGCGCCTGGACCGGGTTTTCGACCGTGGCGCAGGCGATTGCGTTTGCGGGCGTTGCGGCGATGCCGAGAACGAGCAGCAAGGTTCCTGGGCTCGTGTTCATGTCTGCCTCCACTCTCCGGACGAGGGGCAGCATGCGGCTTTGGCGAGGCCGACCTCTGTGAGCCAGCTTTCATTCGCGGCAAAATCTTTCCGGAAAGCCGAGCCTTCGTTCAGCCGTTTCGGGGGGCAAGCTGCCCCACAGGTGGCATCCGCGCGGACGGGCCGCGCAGAAAACAAAAAGGGGCGCATCCGAAGATGCGCCCCTTTTGCCGTCTCCCTGTAATTCTTGGGCGGTCGGCTCAGTCGAACCGGCCGGCGGCATGCGCCAGCATGGTGTAGACCTTGCCGGTCTCCGAGATCAGATAGGTCCGGACCATCGGCTGGCCGCCGCGCTCGTCGCGCGACACGTCTTCCAGGAGGCGCTCGAACTCGCCGATGTAGCGGTCGACGGTTGCCCGGAAGTTGCGGTCCGCACGATAGCGGTTGCGGATGTCGTCGAAGGCGCGCTGGCCGTTCATCGTGTAGAGCTGGCGCGTGAAGGCGTTGCGCTCGCCGCGATTGTAGCGGTCCCACATGTCGATCGATGCGTCATGGTCCACCAGCCGCGCGATGTCGGCCGACAGCGCATCGAGCGAGTCGAGCGGGCGCTGCTGCTGCGGGGCAGTCGGGGGCGCCTGCCGGCCGTGCTGCTGCTGCGGCGCAGCCTGGGCATGCCCTTCGTCGGCCCGCTGCAGCAGGTCGGACAGCCAGGTGCCGCCGCTCTGGCCGCCGCGCCCGGCGGGTGCGGCTTGCTGCGGGAAGGCTTCACCGCGGGGCACGGGCGGTGCGGAGGGCCGGCCTTGCGGGACCGGCGGATGCTCGGGATGCCGTGCCTGCGGCCGTGCGCCGT
>JAEWHY010000472.1 GCA_023387555.1 Pseudomonadota bacterium | reverse complement strand
GTGTCCACTTCGCTCGAAAACGCTCTTAGGTCTCACCGCCGTTCGGCCCGACCTTGAGACGAACCTTGGTGGCGATCGGCCCGGTATCGCCGATCTCCTCGACGTACCGCACCACATCGCCGCGCTTGAGCTGGTCGAAGTCGCCGATGAGCAATGCGTTGCGGTGGAAATACAGGAGCCCGCCCTCCTTCGTCAGCAGAAAACCGTGGTCGCCCTCGATCAGTACGTCCGCAACCTGCCCCATGAACTCGTTGGCGGATTCATGCGTCAACGCGGTCTTGCGATCGGCCAGGCGCTCCTTGAATTCACTCAGCTGCCGCTCGGCGATCCGGAATGCTTCCTTGATCGCGTTGTGCAGGTCGGGGCGCTGATATCTGCGCTGCAGGTGCTCGGGCTCATGCGTCACCACGATGTCCTTGTAGCCGGGCACAGCCATCTCGATCCGCACAACCGGAGGGATTGTCTGATTTGAATTGTTCGCGCGCTGAGAGACGCGAACCCGGCAGGATGTCAACCGTTTGTAGATGTCCTCAAGACGGGCGACGTGATTTCGAATTTCCTCTTCGGCCCAATCGGAATGGTCAACATTGTGAAAAGCAACCTCGAGGGGGACCTGCATCTTTGCGCTCGCTGGATCATCAATCATTTCCAACGCGCGGCGATGGCAATCGGTTCGGCTGCGACCGCAGCGACCCCCAATCGAAAAGGCCGGGCTTTCGCCCGGCCTTGATCAACAGCAGAATTTTGCGGCAACCGCGACCTTGAGGTTTATCCGAAGCGGCCGTGGCAATGCTTGTACTTCTTGCCCGAGCCGCAGGGGCAGGATTCATTGCGCCCAACCTTGCCCCAGGTCGTCGGATCCTTCGGATCCCGATCAGGCGCCCGCTGCGCGCCGTGTCCAGCCATCGCCGGACTAAGTGTCGCATCCGAGAACGACATCTCATCCTCGCCCGTGAACGGATCGATCTTGTGGGCTTCCATGTACGGAAGCTGCTGCTGCTCTTCTTCCGGCGGAGCCTGCACGATCTCGACCCGCATCAACTGGCCGGTGACGCCCTCGCGCAAGTTGGCGACCATGGTCTCGAACAGCTGGAAGGCTTCCGACTTGTACTCGTTCAGCGGATCGCGCTGGCCATAGCCGCGCAGCCCGATGACCTGGCGCAGATGCTCGAGCATGACGAGATGCTCGCGCCACAGATGGTCGAGAGTCTGCAGCAGGATGGACTTCTCGACATAGCGCATGACCTCGGGGCCATATTGCGCGACCTTCGCCGCCATATGCTCGTCGGCACGCTTGTTGATGCGCTCGCGCACCTCCTCGTCGGCGATACCTTCTTCTTTCGCCCATTCCTGGATCGGCAAATCCAGATTGAGGATGTGCTTCACCGCTTCTTGCAGGTTCGCGGTGTCCCATTGCTCGGGATAGGCGTTTTCCGGAATGTGCCGCGACACCAGATCGTCGATCAGAGCGCGGCGCATATCGGCGACGGTCTCGGAGACCGTCTCGTCCTTCATCAGGTCGATGCGCTGATCGAAGATGACCTTGCGCTGGTCGTTGGCGACGTCATCGTATTTCAGGATGTTCTTGCGCAGGTCGAAGTTGCGGGCCTCGACCTTCTGCTGGGCCTTTTCCAGCGCCTTGTTGATCCACGGATGGATGATCGCCTCGCCCTCTTTCAGGCCGAGCTTGGTCAGCATTCCGTCCAGCTTGTCCGACCCGAAGATGCGCATCAGGTCGTCGTCCAGCGACAGGAAGAACTTGGAGCGGCCCGGATCGCCCTGACGGCCGGAGCGGCCACGCAACTGGTTGTCGATGCGGCGGCTTTCGTGACGCTCGGTACCGAGAACGAACAGCCCGCCGGCGGCGAGGGCCTTTTCCTTCAGCCGTGCCACCTGCTCGCGGATCTCCTGCGCACGCCGCTCGCGCTCCTCGCCTTCGACACCCTCCAGTTCCTGCTTGATGCGCATGTCGGCGTTGCCGCCGAGCTGGATGTCGGTGCCGCGGCCGGCCATGTTGGTCGCGATAGTGATCGCGCCCGGCACGCCCGCCTGCGAGACAATGTAGGCTTCCTGCTCGTGATAGCGCGCATTGAGGATCGCGAAGACCTTGGCCTTCTGGGCGCCCTCGTCGCCGGTATAGAGCGCGGCGAAAGCGTTCGGATCGGTGAAGTCGTGCTGCTCCCAGCCCTGCTGGCGCAGCATCTCGGCCAGCGTCTCGGACTTCTCGATCGAGGTGGTGCCGACCAGAACGGGCTGGCCGTTCTTCTTGCACTCCTCGAGCAACGTGACGATCGCCGCGTATTTCTCGCCATTGGTGCGATAGACCTCGTCATCCTGGTCGTCGCGGAGCATCGGACGATTGGTCGGCACCTCGACGACATTGAGCCTGTAGATGTCGAGGAATTCGTCGGCCTCGGTGAGCGCCGTACCGGTCATGCCGGCCAGCTTCTCGTACATGCGGAAATAGTTCTGGAAGGTGATCGAGGCCAGCGTCTGGTTTTCCGGCTGGATCGGCTGGTGCTCCTTGGCCTCCAGCGCCTGATGCAACCCTTCCGAATAGCGGCGGCCGGGCATCATACGCCCGGTGAACTCGTCGATGATCACGACCTCGCCGTTGCGGACGATGTAGTCCTTGTCGCGGTGGAACAGCTTGTGCGCGCGCAACGCCTGATTGACGTGGTGAACGGTGGATACGTTTTCGATGTCATAGAGCGAGCTGCCTTTCAGCAGATCGTCGTCGCGCAGCCACTGCTCCATCTTCTCCATGCCCGCTTCGGTGAGATGCACCGTGCGCTGCTTCTCGTCGACCTCGTAGTCGGTCTTGTCGAGACGCGGAATATACTTGTCGATGGTGTTGTAGAAATCCGAACGGTCGTCGAGCGGACCGGAAATGATCAGCGGCGTCCGCGCCTCGTCGATCAGGATCGAGTCCACCTCGTCGACGATGGCGAAGGCGTGCCCGCGCTGGACCATATCCTCCAGCCGGTACTTCATATTGTCGCGCAGGTAGTCGAAGCCGAGCTCGTTGTTGGTGGCGTAGGTGATGTCGCAGGCGTAGGCCGCCTTGCGTTCCTCGTCATCGAGACCGTGCACGATGATGCCGGTGGTCAGGCCGAGGAAGCCATAAATCTGGCCCATCCATTCGGCGTCGCGCCGGGCGAGATAGTCGTTGACGGTGACGACATGGACGCCGCGGCCGGCCAGCGCATTCAGATAGACCGGCAGCGTCGCGACCAGGGTCTTGCCTTCGCCGGTCTTCATCTCGGCGATGCCGCCTTCGTGCAGGATCATGCCGCCGATCAGCTGGACGTCGAAATGCCGCTGGCCGAGCACCCGCTTGCCGGCCTCGCGCACGGTGGCGAAGGCCGGGACCAGGATGTCATCGAGCGTCTTGCCTTCCGCCAGTTGCTTGCGGAAGTCAGCGGTCCGGGCGCGCAACTCGTCGTCGGAGAGCTTTGCAATCTCGGGCTCGAGGGCGTTGATCGCCTGGACACGCGGCTGATAACCTTTGATCCGCCGGTCATTGGCGGAGCCGAACAGCTTGCGGGCGACTGCGCCGAGCATGCGAAATCCTTTTCTTCAGGCGGTCTTTTGTCGGGCAACTGGAACCGCGGTTCGGCCCAACGGGTTCAAGACACGAAGTTTTGACACCACAGAGACCGCCAGCCCGCCGACCGTAAATCGCCCCATAAACGGTCCGACCGCGCATCCCAATATATACCCGGATCGCGGGCTAATTCAGGGAGTACGGCCGGAGATCTTTGCAGAAATAGGAGGGGGTCCGACCCTTGTCAATCTGAGCCGCCCCGCGCGCGATTGCCGAAAATTAAGGGACTTCGGGCATTGCCAAGCCACAACGCTTGCGTAAGTGTCCGCCGCGATCAGCGCCCGGCCTCTTCAGAGCCCCGAAGGAACACCGATGAACCGAACTCATCTCACGAATTTCCGGCTGCCGGCGCTCGCGACCGCCGCCCTGCTGGCGCTCGCCGGCCTGCAGCCTGCGATGGCGCAGACGGATCCAGTGGTCGCACGGGTCAACGGCACCGAGATCAAGGAAAGCGACCTGAAGGCCGCCGAGGAGGATATCGGCAGCCAGCTCCCGCCGATGGCCCCCGACGCCAAGAAGGACTACCTCACGACCTATGTCGCCGACATGATCCTGGTGTCCAAGGCCGCCGAGGCGAAGAAGCTTGGCGACACCGACGACTTCAAGCGCAAGATGGCGCTGGCGCGCACCAAGCTGCTGATGGAAGCCCTGCTGCAAAACGAGGCCAAGGCTGCGGTGACCGACGAGGCCATGAAGAAGGTCTATGCCGACGCCATCAAGGATCTCGGCAACGAGCAGGAGGTCAGCGCGCGGCACATTCTGGTCGAGTCGGAAGACGAGGCCAAAGCGGTTGCCGCCGACCTGAAGAAGGGCGGCGACTTCGCGGCCATCGCCAAGGAAAAGTCGAAGGACCCCGGCTCGAAGGATTCAGGCGGCGACCTCGGCTTCTTCACCAAGGATCAGATGGTGCCGGAATTTGCCGAAGCCGCGTTCAAGCTCGACAAGGGTCAGATCTCCGAGCCGGTCAAGTCGCAGTTCGGCTGGCACGTGATCCGCGTCGACGACAAGCGCGCCAAGCAGCCGCCGTCGTTCGATCAGGTGAAGGACCAGGTGGAGAACTTCGTGCAGCGCAAGGCGCAGGCCGAACTGATCCAGAAGCTCCGCGCCGACGCCAAGATCGAGAAGCTCGGCGAGAAGCCGGCCGATCCGGCCGCCAAGCCGGACGCGAAGCCCGACACCAAGGCACCGGCGAAGAAATAAAGCCGGCCGTCTAAAAAGCTGACGAAAAATCGGAAACGGGACGCTGACGCGTCCCGTTTTATTTTTTTGATTGTCCCGCTATGACGTGGGCCGCCCACAGGCCGCTGGGCGACGAGGCCACGCCATGTCCACTTCCGTTTCTCCACTCGCCCCGAAGACCGTTCCCGACATGCCCGCGATCGAGGGCGTGCGAATCGCAACCGCGCAGGCCGGCATCCGCTACAAGAACCGCACCGATGTGCTGTTCGCCACCTTCGACAAGGGCACCACGGTCGCGGGCGTCTTCACCCGCTCGAAATGCCCATCGGCGCCCGTGGAATGGTGCCGGGACCGGCTGAAGGGCGGCGTCGCCAGCGCACTCGTCGTCAATTCCGGCAATGCCAATGCCTTCACCGGCAAATCCGGCCGGGCCTCGACGGCGCTGACTGCGAAACTGGCGGCGCAGGCGAATGGCTGCGGGGTCGACAATGTGTTTCTCGCCTCCACCGGAGTGATCGGCGAACCGCTCGATGCGACGAAGTTCGAGGGCGTGATGGCGAACCTGGTCGAAGATGCGGTGCCGGGCCGCTTTCTCGATGCCGCCAAGGCCATCATGACTACCGACACCTTTCCGAAGGTCGCGACTGCGCAGGCGCGCATCGGCAAGACGCTGGTGACCATCAACGGCATCGCCAAGGGCGCCGGCATGATCGCCCCTGACATGGCGACGATGCTGTCGTTTATTTTCACCGATGCGCCGATTGCGGCTCGCGCCCTGCAAAAGCTGCTGAGCGATGGCGTCGCGAATACCTTCAATGCCGTCACCATTGACGGCGATACTTCGACTTCGGACACGCTGCTCGCCTTTGCCACCGGTGCTGCAGCGAACCGCGGCGCTCCGAAGATCGCCCGGGCGAACGATCCGCGGCTCAAGGCCTTCCGCAAGGCCCTGCAGGACGTGCTCGCCAACCTGTCGGAACAGGTCGCCCGCGATGGTGAGGGCGCCCGCAAGCTGGTCGAGATCAAGGTCGAAGGCGCCACGTCCGACAGTTCGGCGCGGCGGATCGCGATGTCGATCGCGAATTCTCCGCTGGTCAAGACGGCGATCGCCGGCGAGGACGCCAACTGGGGCCGCGTGGTGATGGCGGTCGGCAAGGCCGGCGAACCCGCCGACCGCGACAAACTGTCGATCTGGTTCAATGGCATCCGCGTCGCCACCAAGGGCGCGCGGGATCCCTCTTATGATGAAGCGATGGTTTCCGAATCCATGAAGAAGCCGGAGATCGAGCTGAAGGTCGCCCTCGGTCTCGGCAAGGGCCGCGACCGTGTGCTGACCTGCGACCTGACGAAGGAATATGTCGCCATCAACGGCGACTACCGGTCGTGATTCCACTTCTGATTTTAGCGCGCCATTAATCCCGCCTTCTCTAGAGTGAGCGACCGGCCGTGAGCGAAAGACTCCTGATTGTCGCCGCCTGCGCCCTCATCGATGTCGATGGCCGCGTCCTGATTGCGGAACGGCCGCCCGGCAAGGCGATGGCAGGGCTCTGGGAATTTCCCGGCGGCAAGGTGGAGCCGGGCGAAACGCCGGAGCAGACGCTGATCCGTGAATTGCAGGAGGAACTTGGAATTACCGTCAAGGAGGCCTGTCTCGCGCCGCTGACCTTTGCGAGCCACAGCTATCCCGACTTTCATCTCCTTATGCCGCTTTATGTTTGCCGGCGGTGGGAAGGTCAGGTCCACGCACAGCATCACGTGCGGCTTGCCTGGGTCAGACCGAACAAGCTCAGGGAGTATCCGATGCCGCCGGCGGACGAGCCTCTGATCCCGCACCTGACCGCCCTGTTGTGACCGCGAGAGAAATACCAATGGATTTCCAGCCGCTGTACGACCGGACTTGCCACTTCCTGAGCGACGCAAAAGGCGCGTCGGCAATCGAATATGCCATGATCGCTGCAGGCATCGGCGCAGCGATCGTCACCACGGTCAATGCCCTCGGCCTGTCGGTGCTCGACATGTACGAGACCATCAAGACCGCACTCGGCGCGTAGCTTTCGCAGCCTGCCTAGCCGCGCGGCTTATCGCCGGCGGGTAGTTCAATCGTCTTCAGTGCGTCGGCCAGACGCGCTTTCGCCGAACCCGGCCGCAGCGGCTGCTGCTGGCTCTCATGCGGCGCCCATCCCGACAGCCAGACGATATCGAACGTCGCACGCAACCGTCCGTCCGGATCGCTGAAACGCTGCGCATAGATTTGCGCCATCCGCAGCAACGTCGTCCGCTTCAGCGGGACACGCCGCCGCTCCGCGAGCGCATTGGTCGCGCCCATGCCGCGCAGATCGCGCATCAGATCGAACGCATTTGCGTAGCGCACGGTCAGGCGATCGGTATCGACGACCGGCAAGGCGAATCCCGCGCGCTGCAGCAGCGCACCGAGGTCCCGGACATCGGCAAAGGGCGCGACGCGCGGAGACACGCCGCCATCGATTTCGGCTTCTGCCTCGGCAAAGGATTGCCGGAGTTCGGTCAGCGTGTCGCCGCCGAGCAGAGCGGCCAGGAACAGACCGTCCGGCTTCAGCGCCCGGCGGATCTGGACCAGCGTACCCGGCAGGTCGTTGACGCTCTGCAGCGCCAGTGCCGAGACGGCAAGATCGAGCGAACCGTCGGCGAGCGGCAGCGCTTCCTCGTCGGCCGCCACCAGTAACGGCTCCTCGTCGCGACAGTCGGGAGCCAGCGGATCGATGCCGATGATGATCGGTGCAAGGCCCCGGATCATGCCGCGCAGGGCCGGACCGGGCGTGCCGATATCGGCCGCAACACGGAAATCCCGCGTCACCACCGCCAGCCGTTCGACCAGTTCCCGCGCCACATGGGTCAGCAGGAAATCCACCGTTTCGCCGCGCAGCGCGCGCTGCCGGCGGCGGCGCAGCAACACGCGGTCGAAGATTTCTGGCGCATCTGCCACTTTAACGTGTCCCCTGCCGACGGTACGCTCTGCCCATGCCCGGCACGGCTATAGACAAACGCATGTCCGCGCGCCTGTCGCAAATCGCTGCGGCGCTGCGAATGCCGTTTCGTCTGATCCTCGACGTCGGGCTGCCACCGCTCTGTGCCGCATGCCGCGATCCGGTCGGGGACGGCGCCGGGCTCTGCGCTCCGTGCTGGTCGAAACTGTCAGCCATCGAACGCCCGTACTGCGAAAAGCTTGGCATCCCCTTCACCTACGATCCGGGTCCCGGCATCTATTCAATGCAGGCGATCGCCGATCCGCCGGCCTATGCCCGTGCCCGCGCCGCCGTCCGCTATGACGATATCGCGCGAAGCATGGTTCACGCCTTGAAATATGGCGACCGCCTGGACCTCGCTCCGATCATGGGCCGCTGGATGGCCCGCGCCGGCGCCGATCTGCTGCAGCATGCGGACCTCATTGTCCCGGTTCCGCTGCACTGGCGGCGCCTGTGGGCCCGGCGCTTCAATCAGTCGGCGACATTGGCGCAATGTCTCGCCGGTCCACTTCGCTTGCCGGTCAGCGCCACGGCGCTGAAGCGGGTGAAGGCGACGCCGCAGCAGGTCGGCCTGTCCAAGAGCGAGCGGGCCGCCAATGTGCAGGGGGCATTCCGCGTCGACGCCGCTGGCAAGGCCGAGGTCACGCGGCGGCATGTGGTGCTGGTGGACGACGTCCTCACCTCGGGCGCTACCGTCGATGCCTGCGCCAGGGCGCTGCTGCGGGCCGGCGCGCGTCAGGTGGATGTGCTTGTTTTCGCGCGGGTTGTCGACAGCCTGCGTACGCCCATATAGTGGGTTTCGTCGAAGCGAAGACACCAATGCCCATCGATATTTACACAACCGCCTATTGCCCCTATTGCGCCTGGGCGAAGGAATTGCTGATGAAAAAGGGCGCAACGTTCAACGAAATCGACGTCGGCGGAAATACCGCGCTGCGGGCCGAGATGTCGGCGCGCGCCGGTGGCCGCACCACCGTCCCGCAGATCTTCATCGGTACCACCCATGTCGGCGGCTGCGACGACCTCTATGCGCTGGAGGACGCCGGCAAGCTCGATCCGCTGCTGACGCAGCCCGGACCCTCGGCATGACCCGATCCGACGGAAAATTCCTCGCCGGCCTGATCCAGATGCGATCGAGGCGGGCGCCGCAGGCCAATCTCGAGGAAGCGAGCGCGCTGATCCGCGAGGCCGCCGCGAACGGCGCTCAATATGTGCAGACGCCCGAGATGACCAACATCATGGAGCTGTCGCGCGAAAAGCTGTTCGCCGCGATCGCGCCCGAAGAGCAGGACATCTGCCTGGCCGCATTCCGCAAGCTGGCGCGCGACCTGAAGATCCATCTGCACATCGGTTCGCTGGCCATCAAGGCATCGCCGGAGCGGGCCGCGAACCGCTCCTTCATGATCAATCCGCATGGCGAGATCGTCGCGCGTTACGACAAGATCCACATGTTCGATGTCGATCTTGCGGGCGGCGAAAGCTATCGCGAATCGAACAATTTCCGTCCGGGCGAATGCGCCGTCCTGGTGGATCTGCCCTGGGCACGCTTCGGCCTGACCATCTGCTACGACCTGCGCTTCCCCGCGCTGTATCGCGCGCTTGCCGAGGCGGGCGCCACGGTCCTCACGATCCCGGCTGCGTTCACGCGCCAGACTGGCGAGGCGCACTGGCATACGCTGATCCGCGCCCGCGCGATCGAGAATGGCTGCTTTGTTCTGGCGGCCGCGCAGGGCGGCGCGCATGAGAATGGCCGCGAGACCTTCGGCCGCTCGCTTGCCGTCGATCCATGGGGACGCATCATCGGCGAACACGGCACCGAGCCCGGCGTGATGATGGTCGAGATCGACCCCGCCGAAGTCACGGCTGCCCGCGCCAAGGTCCCCTCGCTTCAGCACGGCCGCCGCTTCGACATCATTGAACCGATGGCGGAGCCGGCCCATCTACACGTGGTAGGTGACCCGACATGATGAAATACGCGCTCGTCTGCGAGCGGAAGCATAGTTTCGAAATCTGGTTCAGCGACTCCGCCGACTACGACAAGCAGCGCAAGCGTGGCCTCGTGACCTGCCCGGTATGCGACTCCAGGAAGGTCGAGAAGGCGATCATGGCGCCGGCTCTCGGCCGCGGAACGAAGAAGCGCAGCAAGCCTGTCAGCGCGCCCGTCCCCGTGGCGGAGACACCGGCCGCATCCGAGCCGGTCGCAATGATTTCGGCGCAGGAGCAGGAATTCCGCGCCAAGCTGAAGGAATTGCGCGATCACCTGATCAAGAATGCCGACAACGTCGGCACGAAGTTTCCGGAAGAAGCCCGCAAGATGCATTACGGCGAGACCGAGCATCGTTCGATCTATGGCGAGGCCTCCCCGCAGGAAGCCAAGGAACTATACGACGAGGGCATCGAATTTCACCCGCTGCCCATCCTGCCCGACGAGCGCAACTGAGCCCGCTATTCGCCGTTGCGACCAGGTTGCGGCCGGCTTTGCGCGGCCGCCTAAGCAGCACATGACCGGCTGATCCAGGCCCAGTGACAGGGTGCAGGCCGCCCGCAGGGCCGCAATTTCGTCAAAAGGGTTGAGAATTCCGCGTTGCAGCGCGGGAATATTTTGCTCGACACCGCCTTGCCGCGCAAATTTTTACACAGCCACGGCATTTCGCCTGTCACGCGCACAAAATTTGCGCGACATCAAACTCTCTATAGTTAATGCCCCATTAAAATCGCGCCATATCGCGGTCGCATTCGACCGGCAAGCGCGCCTCCTTCCACAACAACAGGGACATTTTGAATGCAGGCACGAGCCTACGC
>JAEWHY010000396.1 GCA_023387555.1 Pseudomonadota bacterium | reverse complement strand
ATTGCCGCTCGCGTTCGATCTGCTTCAGCCGCACCGAGAAATCGCGCCGGAATTCGGCCTCCGCGGCTTCGGCGCGGGTGGTGGCCAGTTGCAGCTCGTCGAGAAACGGCGCGATCGCGGCCTTCATCCGGCGCTCCTGGAACGTGGCGGAAGAGAGAGGGAGTCGAACCCACCAGGAACCGGCTCGCGGTCCCTCCCGGATTTGAAGTCCGGTCGCCCCACCGGGAGCGGTTCTCTTCCTGAAACGGAAGTCTGCGGTTTCAGCGCCGTGGTCGGCCTGAACAGATCGAGACGGTACTTGTTGAGGCGGCGCAGATCGCCGCGCCGTATGGTCACACCGTGACGATCGAAGAAATCGAGGATCTGGATCGCGACCTTGCGACCGTTGTCCAGCCGGTCGCGCAGCTGGGCCGCCGTGAACTCGCCTTTCGGCGAGACCGCTGCGATCTCGATCGCAATCGAGACCATCTCGCCCACCGTGTCACGCAGAAAGAAATGGTCGTGCGCGACCTCGGAGACCGCGCCCATGCGGCCGAGCAGCTTCAAAATGCGTCTGATCTCGCTCTCCGGCAGGCCGAGGTTATCGATCATGTCACGCACGCGCGGGGGGCGGAAACGGACATCGCCGGCCAGCAGCGGATGCATACGGGCCCAGATCTTCTCGTCTGCCGGAGTCAGCCGAACCTCATGACCGGGCAGCCTGATCCAGGCGCCATCGAGGCCAACCTCGCCGTGACGCGCAAGCCCTTGCAGGAAGGACAGGAAGCCGGGCGCCGGCAGCCGCGGCTGGAGTTGCAGGCGCAGCCGCTCGAGGCCGATCCCCGGCAGGTCCGGATTGGCCTGATGGAACGCCTCGAGCGCCGCCAGCATCGCGCGCTTCAGCGTCAGCCAGGTCGCCGGCGACAGTCCGACCGCGCCACTGCCGACAGGAATTTGCAGGATGCCGATGCTGCTTGCGAGCCGCTCAGCTTCCTCGGCGCTCAAGGCGCGGTCGCGCGCGAATACAGCGAGGTCGACATAGAAAGGCGCCGTTTCCAGCATCGCCCTCAGGGCGGCTTCGGCGTCGCGCTGCGCTTGCGCCTCGATCTGCGCCAAGCGCTCCGGCGTGCGGCGCTTGCGCGCGGGCGCCCGCAGATCGATGAATTCGCCGCCGCCGATGGTGCGTTGCGCCGTGGTATCCCGGAGCACGAAACGGTCGCCAACCGCAGCCGCCACCGGCCGCTCCAGCACGAGCTGGACATATGCCTCATCGCCCGGCCGCACCGGCTGGTCGGCAAGGAGGACAACACGGGCGGCGATATCCGAGGCCGCATGATGCAGATGGACCGGCGTCCATTGCGCGAGCGCCCTGGCTTCGGATGGCAACAGCCGGATGCGCGCGTCGATCCGGTCGGCCGGTGCGTGCAGCTCCGGGTCCAGCACCACATCGCCGCGCACGATGACATCCTTCGCGATCCCCTCGCCCGTCAGATTGAGCGCGCAGCGCTCGCCAGCGAAGGCGCGCTCGCGCGGCGTGTTCTGCGCATGGATCGACCGGACGCGCGCAGACAGGCCGCGCGGACTGATGATGACCCGGTCGCCGACGCCGACCGAGCCGGTCATGATGGTGCCCGTCACCACCGTACCGGCCCCCTGGAGGGTGAATGAGCGATCCACCGCGAGCCGGAACCGCCCTCCCCGGCGCCGCTGCGCCACGTGCTCGGCCAGATCGAACAGATGCGTCCGCAGCGCTTCGACACCGTTGCCGCTGACCGTCGAAACCCGGAAGATCTCCGCGCCGGCCAGCGTCGTTCCCTGCACCAGCGTCCGGATGTCATTCTCGACAGCGCGCAATCGCTCGTCGTCGGCGAGGTCAGCCTTGGTCAGCGCAATCGCGCCGGACTGAATGCCAAGCAGATCGACAATCGAAAGATGCTCGCGCGTCTGCGGCATCACACCGTCGTCGGCCGCCACGACCAGGAGCGCAAGATCGATCCCGGTCGCGCCCGCCAGCATGTTGTGCACGAAGGCTTCATGTCCGGGCACATCGATGAAGCCGATGATCTGATCGCCGGGCGCCGGCAGAAAGGCGAAGCCCAGGTCGATCGAGATCCCGCGCTTCTTTTCCTCTTTCAGGCGGTCGGTATCGACGCCGGTCAGCGCCCGCACCAGCGAGGTCTTGCCGTGATCGATGTGACCGGCGGTCCCGACGATCATGAGGCAAGCTCCGGATCGCGGCCCAACACGGCGTTCTCAATCTCCTTGGCCCGCGCTTCGGTCAGCGCGCCACGCGCGGCATCGATGAACCGCAGCGCGAGTTCGCTGCCGCCCGCCTTCGCCTGCAGCAGCAGCCACAGCGCGCGTTCCGGATCGCGCACCGCACCGGCACCCATGAGATGCGCCGCGCCGAGCATCGCCTGGCCGTCGGCATCTCCCGCGACAGCCGCCTTCGACCACCACGCCGCAGCCTCCGCCGGATCGCGGGGCACGCCGCCCAGCGCATTGTGATACATCATGCCGACGCGGGTCATCGACGACGCCACACCCGCATCGGCGGCGCGCTTCGCCCATGCAAACGCCTCCGCATGATCGGCGGCGATCACCTCGCCTTCGAGCAGCATCCAGCTCAGCATGTCCTGCGC
>JAEWHY010000518.1 GCA_023387555.1 Pseudomonadota bacterium | reverse complement strand
GTTTCAGCGCGATGCGATGAACCCGGATCGGAGCCTCCATCTCCATCGCTTCAGCCGACAGATTCATGCAATTGGTGACGTCGGTCTCGATCACATCGACGCCGTCATCGTCCATTCCGGCGCCGCTTCCGCCTGCAATCATCTCGCCGGTGACAAAGGTGGTGCCGTCGGCACGCTTGCCGCCGAACATGATCGCGGCCATTTCTCCGCTCGCGTCGGCGGACACACGATCCGGGATGACAGGCCGGAGCGCACCGAGAATGGTACCGGTGATCCGCTTGATGGTCGCGGTTCGCGCATTCACCGCCGCAGGCGCGACCGGATTGACGATGGACCCTTTCGGCAGGTTCAGCGTGATCGGGCGGAAACACCCGGCGTTGGTCGGTATTGCGGGATCGGTGATGGCGCGGATCGCAAAGCACGCCGCCGCCAAAGACCCGGACGGCACGCAATTGAACGGGCCTCGCACCTGGTCCGAGCTGCCGGTGAAGTCGCAATGGAACGAACCATCGCGAATGGTGACCGCCACCTCGAAACGGATGCGCTTGTCGAGTTCGATGCCGTCATTGTCGTTGAAATCGACGTAGCGGTAGGTGCCTTCCGGCAACCTCCGCAGCGCCTCCCGCGTCATCGTCTCCGAGCGCGTGAGTAGCGCCTCGAAGATCACCGGCAGCGCGTTATGGCCAAGCGACGAGGCGAGCTCGGACACACGCCGAACGCCGACATTGCAGGCGGCGATCTGCGCGTTGAGATCACCCATGACAGTATCGGGGATCCGGACGTTCTGCCGGATCATCGCGACCAGGGTTTCGTTCAGCACGCCATCCGCGCACAGAAGGAGCGGCGGAATGCGCAGCCCTTCCTGAAAAATCTCGATCGCGTCGGTCGGCACAGACCCCGGGGCCATGCCACCGACATCCTGGTGATGCGTCATCGTCGCGGAGAGCGCCACCGGCCGGTCTCCGGCAAAGATCGGACGGATCACCGCGATATCTGGAAGATGCGTGCCGCCAAGATAAGGATCGTTCATCACATAGGCATCGCCCGGGCGCATGCGCTCGACCGGAAATGTTTTCAGCACGGTGGCGACGACCGGGATGAGCGTGCCGAGATGGACCGGGATGGCACAGGCCTGGGCGAGCGTTTCGCCAGTCAGGGTGAACAGGCTCGCCGAGGCATCGAGGCCTTCCTTCACGATCGGCGAAAACGACGAACGCAGCAAGGTCTGCTGCATTTCCTCTGCGATTCCCTCGAGCTTATTGCGGACCACCTCAAGTGTGATCGGATCAATCGTATGCGCCGCTGCGGAGCTGGACATGATCACGCTCCCTTGCGTTCGAGGACAAGGTTGCCGGCCGCATCGACACGTCCTGACCAACCGGGCTCGACCAGTGTGGTGGTGTCGGACTGCTGCACGAGGGCCGGACCCGAAAATTCAAACCCGGGAGCCATGGCGTTGCGTGCGAGGACGCGCGCCTGCACCGGCTCCTGAAAGCCGGCGACATGGATTTGCCGAGGCGGCAGATCCACCGCTCCGGATGGCGCAAGCCGCATTTCCTCGATGTCCTCGCTACCGCCCGCCTGATGTACGGCGCGCAGCGCCGTAATCTTCGCCGGGGCGCGAAATGCATGACCATAGACACGGTCGTGCGCGACCAGGAAATCCTCGTAAAGGCGTCCGGCCACATCGGCGCTGGCGGGGTCAACGGGGATTTCGAGCGTATAAGACTGTCCGATGAAGCAGACATCGGCGAAATACGTAACCGTAACGCTATCTGCCGCGACATGCTCGCTCTGCATCAATGCAGCAGCACGTGCGTCGAGTTCGCGGAACACGCGGCGGAATGCGTCGAGGTCAAGCGTGGCGACCGGAGACGCGAAGGCGGCTGATACTTCATGCTCGACCGGGGCTGCCAGCAATCCGGCGGCGGCCAGAACGCCGGGCAGCCGCGGCACGAGAACACGCGTCATGCCGAGTTCGCTCGCAAGCGCGGTTGCATGAAGCCCGCCCGCCCCACCGAGCGGGACCAGTGAATAGGTTCGCGGATCAATCCCCTGGCGGACGGAAACCTGGCGGATGCCCTCCGCCATCTGCGCGTTGAGCACCCGATGGATGCCGAGCGCGGCCGCATGAACCGAAAGGCCAAGCGGCCTCGCCACGGCCTGTTTGATCACACTGAAGGCGAGTTCCGCATTCAGCTTAAAGCTGCCGCCGGCAAAATAGTCGGGATCGAGATAGCCTAGGACGACGGAGGCGTCACACACCGTGGCCTGCGTACCGCCGCGACCATAGCAAGCCGGGCCAGGCTCGGAGCCGGCAGATTGCGGACCGACCTTCAGACCACCGCCGGCGTCGATGCGCGCAATGCTGCCGCCGCCAGACCCGATGGTGTTGACGTCGACCATGGGCGTACGCACCAGGTAGCCGCCAACGTCTCCCTCGGAACGGATCAACGGCTTGCTTCGGCTGATCAGCGCAATATCGGCAGACGTACCGCCGACATCGATGGTGATGAGATCGCTGTCGCCGGCCGAGCTTCCGACGATGCGCGCGCCAACCACGCCGGCTGCAGGACCGGAAAGGAAAAGGCGGACCGGACGGCCGCGGGCAACCGTCGCGCTGGTCAGACCACCGCGCGATTGCATCACCTGGAGCGGCACCGGCGCGCCGCTGCGCGCGAGCCCCTCCTCCAGACGCGCAAGATAGCGGTCGACTGCAGGCTTCAGATAGGCGACGAATGCAGTGGCGACGGTGCGCTCATATTCGCGGAAAGCGGGATCGACCTCGTGCGAAGCCGAGACCATCAGGTCCGGGTAGGCCTGCTGGATCATCTCCTTCGCGCGCTGCTCGTGAGCCGGGTTCGCGAACGAAAACAGGAAAACGATGGCGATTGCCGCAACGCCTTCAGCGACGAGTTCGTCGGCGACCTGGCGCAAGCCGGCCTCGTCCAGCGGCGTTACGATCTCGCCAGTCGCGGCTATCCGCTCGGACACCTCTTTGCGCACGCGTCCCGGCGCAAGAAACACCGGCGTTTGCGGCCGCAGCACCACGTCGTACATCTGGCGCCGCGATTGGCGCCCGATTTCGATCACATCGCGAAACCCTTGCGTGGTGATCAGCCCGATCTTCGCGCCTTTGCGCTCGAGGACGGCATTGGTGGCAACCGTCGTACCGTGGGCGAAGCGCGAGAGCTCATTCGGCGAGACGGCATGGCTCTTCTGGAGAGCCTCCAGCGACGCGAGTACCGAAATGCTGGGATCGGCACGCGAGGTCGGCACCTTCATGACATGCAGCGGACCACCCGGACGCCGACAGACCACGTCGGTGAAAGTGCCGCCAATGTCGACACCGATCTCCCATCCCGACTCGCAGATTCGCGCCATGCAGAGGTCTCGCTCCGCCAAGGGGACGGAGAGCCGCCCCGGCAACAAACAACTCAAATGAACTTTCGGGCCGAGTGTTCATTGCAATTTGATCTTAGTCAAGCCTCTACATACATGCTATCCGGGCGTGCCCCTCGCACAACGATCCGATCTTTGGTCACCAAGGCATCATGAGCATGGATGGCAACGAGCCAAGCACAACGAATGCCGCCCCTCCCGACAGGGCGAATATCCTGGACGAAGCGGCTGAAAATCGATGGCTTGGTCAGAGGCTGCGGCAGAGCCGTCGGCAACGCTCGCTTTCAATCCGCGAGCTGGCACAGAAGGCGGGGCTTTCCGTGGGGATGGTCAGCCAGATTGAGCGTGGCCTTTCCGCCCCTTCTCTTCGCACCCTGCGGCTTCTGGCAAACACGCTGGATGTGCCCATTTCCTGGTTCTTCCCGGACAGTCCCCAGGCCGTTGCAGAACGCCGCTACATCGTCAGGAGCGACCAGCGCCGGCGGCTTAATGTCCCGCATGTCGGCATCGTCCAGGAGGTCGTGAGCCCGCCTGACCCCGGCGCGATCGAAATTTACGAGATCGTACTGGAGCCCGGCTCGTCATCCGGCCCGGAAGCCTACAGTCATGCAGGCGAAAAGGCCGGCCTGGTTCTGACGGGCATACTTTCGATCCATCTCGAAAATGACGAGTATACGCTCGAGCCAGGCGACAGCTTCCGCTTTCCGAGCACGCTCTCCCATCGCTTTGCAAACCCCAGCAGCAACGAGACGCGGCTGATCTGGATCGTACTCTCCCCATCCGCCGAGCGCGCCCAGCGATAGGTTCATTTTTTTGAACACACGTTGATTGCGTTCAATAACAATGCAATCCTATCCAAGGCTTCAAATCGCCTTGGGGGCAATTCATGACACGATCTTCCGACAGATCCCTCCCCTTGCTGATCATCGGTGGCGGGATTGGCGGCATCGCGACAGCGCTTGCCATGTCGAGACGGGGGCAACCGGCTCACGTGATCGAGCAGGCTGGGCAGTTTCGGGAGATTGGCGCCGGCATCCAAATGCCGCCCAACGCCTTCAAGGCTTTTGCCCTCCTCGGCGTGGTGGAAGCGATGCAGGAGGTCGCAGCCTACCCGGAAGATCTCATGTTCGGAGACATGCTGACCGGCAAGATCGTCTACCGCGCTCCGATCGACGAAGCCTTCGTGGAGCGCTTTCAATACCCCTATGCGTTGTTGCACCGCGGCGACATTCTTGAACGCCTGGTGGCGGCCTGCCGGACATCCGATCTGGTCACACTGACGTCCGGTGAGCGCGTTACGCATTTCGAGGACACGGGCAGCAAGGTCGTCGTCGAGACCGCATCTGGCAAAACGTTTGAGGGATGCGGCCTGGTCTGCAGCGATGGCCTGTGGTCAATGGCGCGGGACAAGCTGGTCGGCGATGGCACGCCGCGCACGGATGGTTACGTCCTGTGTCGCGGAGTTGTCCCGGTGGATGACATCCCCGAGGAACTCTACTCCAAAACCGTTACGATGTGGGGCGGCCCCGGACTCGACTTCTTCCACTATCCGCTGCGACGGCAGGAAATCTTCAACATCGGTGCGAGCTACTACGACCCGGACGTCCGACCCGGACCACACTACCCGAGCATTACGCGCGAGCACTTCTTGAAACACTTCAAGGACGCTTGCCCGCACGTCAAGGCGCTGCTGCAGCACATCGACATCTCACGCACCTGGGTGCTGCACGATCGTTTGCCGATCAAGGATTGGTCGAAGGGCCGGATAACGCTTCTCGGTGACGCCGCTCATCCGACCAGCATTTATATTTCGCAGGGCGCGTGCATGGCGCTGGAAGACGCGGTCATTCTTGCCGAAGTCATCAGCGAGACGGATTCGATCGAGGATGCATTCGAACGCTACCGGGACGTCCGATACCTTCGCACCGCTCGCATCCAATTCACATCCCGGGAATTCGGAAAGCTTTATCACGCTCGTGGCGCGCAACGAGACCTGCGGAATTCGCTGTTGTCGGCTTTGGATAATACGGCGCTGGCCGACACATTGGCGTGGTTGTGGGGAAGCCCTCTATCGGCAGCCAATCCGGGCCACATGTAGGCGACGTCGGGTTTCACAATCAGTCGCAGCCGGATGCAACGGCCGCGATCCCCTCGCTCCTTCATCGGCCGGTCCTATTCGGCGATGCCGCAGGCGGTGATCCGCGACTATCCACCGGAGACCATGAAGCCGGGCGATGCCCTCACCGCGCTGTCAACCGCATCAGCTTCGCGATTCCGGTGTCGCTATCGAGTCCTGCGATGGCGGCGAGCAGGTCCTCGGCACGGTCTGCGCCAAGCGCATCGCCGACCAGGGCCCGGAACTTCCGCTGAAGGCTCGCCGCCTGAACGGCGAGATCGGTCTGCGGCTTTCCGGAATCGTGCTCGGCCTCGATCGCGCGTCCGTCTTTCGCGATCAGCCGGATGCCGGTCCGCGTGATCGGGCGGACCTCGGCAAGCTGCACCACGATCTTGCCCCGCGCCTCCCGGATTCCGGCTTCCGCGGCCGCGGCATCGGTGAAGCTCGACAGGCTGCTGGTGTCGCGTCCCAGCATCGAGAGTGCCGCAACCGTGCGCAGGCTGAACTTCATGCCAAGGCCTGTGTCAGGCTCGGGGATGTTGCACACGCTGTTGAGCGATTCGTCGGCGGTGACCACGATGCGCTCCACCGCGTCCGCAGACAGCGCATTCGCCTTCATCGCCTCGTTGATGGCATTCGCCGCCGCGTGGGTCATGTAGCAGGCCGCGTGATACTTGAAGAGATTCTGCCGCAGGAAATAGCCACCCGGCGGCTCCGCAAACGCGCCTTCGCCGTCGCGCGCGCCCGCATGGGTGGCCGCAAAGCCATTCGTGCATTCGACCGATCCGGTCGCGCTGGTGAAATCGCGCGCGGCGAGCAGTGCAGCGAACAGACCGTTGAACGCACCCTTGCCGGCATGCAGCGGCTTGCAATCGGTGCCGAACATCGAGCGGATGCCGGCCGCCTGCGCCGCCGCGATTCCGATCGCGCGCTCGGTCTGATCCGCATTCAGCCGCATCAGATGCGCGCAGGCCGCCGCCGCTGCAAAGGTGCCGATCGTGCCGGTGCCATGGAAACCGCTGTCGTAATGCGTCGGCGCCATATACATGCCGATCCGCGAGCCGGCCTCATACCCGGCCACGAAGGATTCCAGCACCTGCCGTCCGGAGGCGTTGCGCTTCTCGGCCAGAGCAAGAAGAGCCGGAAGGATGACCACGCTGGCATGCGCCGACATCGGCAGGCTGACATCGTCATAATCGAGCGCATGCGCAGCCATGCCGTTGATCAGCGCGGCGTCCAGCGCCGACGCGCGCTGCTTCAGGCCGACCAGCGTTGACGGACCCTCACCATCGCGGCCATCGAGCAGTTCCGCAACCACCGCCTGCGAGCCGCTTTCGCGCGTGCCTGCCAGCGTCACGGCCAGATAATCGGTGATGCATTGCTTCGCGAGTTCGACGATGTCGGCGGGATAATGCTCGATACGCCGGGTCACGAGTTCATCCACCACGGCGCGCGTCACCGCGCTCGGGACGCCGCGCTGCTGCGCCTTGTTCACAACCTGCAACATCGGTCCTGCTCCAGTCATCGTTGGGCGCGTGTCGCGAGAGCCGTCCCGGCTTTCGTTCTCACGCCCGAGCGCTTACATGCCGAACAATTCGGCGCGGTCGAGTGTGTTCTTCAGAATGCGCAGGGAGGCGATGTCCACCATCTGGCCGTCGATCTGCGCGGCGCCCAGCCCCTTGGCTTCGGCTTCGAGGAAGGCATCGCGCAGCTTGCGCGCACGGGCCACCTCTTCGGGCTTCGGCGAAAAAACTTCAAGAGCCGGCTCGATCTGCGCGGGATGAATGGCCCACTTGCCGACAAAACCGAGGGCCAGGGCCTCGATCGCCTCGCGCCGGTAGCCCTCGACATCCTTGAAGTTCGGGAACGGACCGTCGATCGCGTCGATCTTGGCGCCGCGCGCCGCCATGCACAGCCGTGCCCGCGCATAATGCCAGATGTCGCCCGGATAAGGGTTGGCGGTGCTGCCGACGAACCCCAGATCGATGCCCATGGCGGCGGACAGGTCGCCCATGCCGAGGATCAGCGATTCGACCCGCGGGCTGGCATTCGCAATCGCCTCGACATTCTGGACGCCCTCCACCTCCTCGATCAGCACCTCGATGCCGATTTCGCGGTCGAGCCCGATGGTGCGTTCGATCTGGCTCAGAAGCGTCGCGACGAAGTGGATGTCGGTGGCCGACGTCACCTTGGTCATCATGATGGTGTCGAGATGCTCGCCAGCACCCTCCACCACCTCGATGATGTCGCGATAGGCATACTTGGTGGTGAGATCGTTGATCCGCACGCAGCGCGTCTTGCCGGTCCAGTCGAGCCCCTTCAGCGCCGCGACGATCTGCTTGCGCGCGCCCTCCTTGGCGCTTGGCGCGACGGCATCCTCGAGGTCGAGGAAGACGTGATCGGCGCGGCTCGCCGCGGCTTTCGCCATCATCTTGTCGCTCGAGCCGGGAACCGACAATTGGACGCGGCGTGCGCGGCGGGGTCGCTTGGTCTGCATCATCACACTTCCTATCGAAGAATACTGCTACTGAACGATCTTGCGCCGGCGCAGCTCGGCGATTTCTTCGGCTCCGACACCGGCTTTGTCGAGAATGAGGTCGGTGTGTTCGCCGAGGCGCGGCGGTCCCGACCAGATGGCTCCCGGCGTCTCGGTGAACTTGATCGGAACACCGGCAAGTTCAATCGGTGCGGCCGTATCGGGATCGCGGGTCTCGACAATCATGTTGCGCGCGCCGAAGTGAGGATCCTGCGCAATGTCGGCCATGTCGTAGACCGGACCGAACGGAATCTGGCCGCCGAAAATCTCCAGCAGTTCGTGCTTGGTGCGCGTGCGCGTGAAGCCTTCGACGATTTCGAACACACGTTCACGGTTCTTGGTCCGTAGCGCGTTGGTCGCCAGCGTCTCGTCGGTCAGGAGATCGTCGCGGCCGATCAGGCGGCAGATCTTCTGCCACCATTCATCGGTCGGCGCGCCGATGCTCACATAGCCGTCGGACGCCTTGAACACGCCAAAAGGCGTGAGGATCGGATGCTGATTGCCTTCGGGTCCCGGCACCACGCCGGCATAGCTGTGCTGATGCACGATGCGCTCGCAGACCGACAACACGACATCGACCATGCAGACATCGACGAACTGGCCGCGTCCGGTCATCTTGGCGCGCAGCAACGCGGCAAGAATGCCCGTTGCCGCAAAGGCGCCGGGCACGATGTCGCCGAGGCCCGGCCCAACCTTGATCGGCGTCCTTGCATCGGGGCCGGTGATTCCCATCAGGCCGCCCATCGCCTGCGCCACAACATCGAAGGCCGGCCAGTCTACATAAGGACTTTCGCCGGTCCGCGGATCGCCGAAGCCGCGGATCGCCGCATAGACCAGCGCGGGATTGTCCTCGCGCAGGCTCTCGTAGGACAAGCCGAGCCGGTCCATGACCTTGGCGCGATAGTTCTCAACCACGACATCGGCAGATCGCACCAGGCGGCGCACGAGATCGCGCCCCTCCTCCGTCTTGAGGTCGATGACGATGCTCTTCTTGTTGCGATTGACCGAGGCGAAATAGCCGCCGATCCGCCGCGCGTTGTCATCGGGACGATAGGGTCCGAGCTTGCGCGAGGAATCCCCCTGCGGCGGCTCGATCTTGATCACCTCCGCGCCATGGTCGGCCAGCATCTGCGTGCAGAACGGTCCGGCCAGCATCTGCGTGAGGTCGACGACCCGGATGCCCTCCAGAGCCCCGCCCCTGTCCTCGGTTTTCGGCCGTTCGCTTCCCATCGCTCGCATGTCGCTTTTTGTTCGGAACGCAGTCCCACCACCGTTCATGCAGCCGGTCAAGCGAAATTGTACGTACAATATTGCGATCGCACAGCTTGAGCTTCTTTCGAGTGGCCGGCGTGCGCTCCCGAACGGCGTCGAAAACTTAGGAGTTGCAAGCCGACCCTGCCCGTGCGATCAATTGTTCGGACAATTCACCCGGCGGCGAGAAGGACCATGTCTGCGCCCACGCTGTACCAACAGATTCGCCGGACTTTGACCGACGAGATCATGTCGGGACGCTATGCGGCCGGGGACCGCTTTCCGCCGGAAAACGAACTCTGCGACCGCTTCGGCGTCAGCCGTCAGACCGTTCGCGAGGCGATCCGGGAATTGCAGTCGCGCGGTCTCTTGAAAAGGCGGCGCGGCGCCGGGACGATCGTCTGCGGCCGGCAGGACCCGACGCTGTTCGTTCAGGAGATCGACACGCTCGGCCGGCTTTTCGATGCGGCCCAGGACACCCGCCTCGAACGCAAGTCGGAAGGGCTGATCGTGGTGCGCGAGGGACTCGCCGACCTGCTGGGCTGCCAGCCGGGTGAAAGCTGGCTGCGCTTCGCCGGTCTGCGCTGGCATGTCGAGCGCAATATCAAGCTGTGCTGGACCGAGATTTTCGTCGCGCGCAAATACGCCGATGTGCGCAAGCATCTGACGCCGCAGACATCCGGCATCTTCACGCTGCTGGAACAGCATTTCGGCGTGGTGCTGACCCGGCTCGAGCAGGAAATCAGCGCCGTCGCCATCGACGAGAAGCATGCCGCGGAACTTCAGGCCGAGGCCGGCAGTCCGGGCCTGTTCGTGCTGCGGCGCTATTTCGATCCGGCCGATGACCTTTATCAGATCGCGATCAGCCTCTATCCGGCCGATCGCTTCACGATGAAGACGCAGTTGCTGCGGCAGGCCAATCCATCGCCCGCCGGCGCCTGATCCGGGCGCGCAGGGTTCCATCGCATTCGAAGCACGAGGAGAGCATGACGGCGCCATACGATCCGCACGCATTGCGCGCGCGCGCCACATTGTGGCGCAAGGGGACGTCCTATGAGGATTTTTTCCCCGGCCGCGTGTTCGTGCACCACTGGGGTCGCACCATCACGGAAGCGGACAACACGATCTTCACGACGCTGACGCTGCATTACAACCCGCGCTACTTCAATCGGGAGTACGCGCGGGCGGAAGGGCACCGCGATGTCGTGGTCTGTCCGATGCTGGTGTTCAACACCGCGTTCGGACTGAGTGTTCAGGACCTGAGCGAGGCCGGAGGAATGTTCCTCGGCATCGAGGATCTGACCTTCTACGAGCCTGTCTATCCGGGCGACACGCTGACCGCGACCAGCGAAGTGCTGGACTGCCGCGAGTCCAGGAGCGACGAGCGCCACGGCATCGTGACCTGGCATACCAAGGGATTCAACCAGCACAAGACGCTGGTGGTGGACTTCAAGCGAACGAATCTTGTGCGGAAAGAACGGTTTCGATGACATATCTCACGGAAGAACGACGCCTGATCCAGGAGAGCGCGCGCGAGTTCGCGATGCGCGAGGTGCTGCCGATCGCCAACAAGCTCGACCCGGAGAAGGGCGACATTCCGATGGAGCTTCGGGAGAAGATGGCGGAAATGGGGTATTTCGGCATCCTCATTCCGGAGGAATACGGCGGGCTCGGGCTCGGTTGTTTCGAATATTGCATCGTCGCCGAAGAACTTTCCAAGGCGTGGATGAGCGTCGCAAGCATCATGGCGCGCGCCAACGGCCTCATCGGCATGCCCGTGATGACCGAAGAACAGCGGCGCGAATACCTGCCCAGGATGGCGCGCGGCGACTTCATCGGCTGCGTTTCAATCTCGGAGCCCGATGTCGGCTCCGACGTGTCGGGCATTGCCTGCCGCGCGCGTCGCGACGGTGACAGCTGGGTGATCAACGGCAACAAATACTGGTGCACCTTCGCCGACGGCGCGGACTTCATGATCCTGATGGCCCGCACGTCGGAGC
>JAEWHY010000286.1 GCA_023387555.1 Pseudomonadota bacterium | reverse complement strand
TCCGGCAGCACCTCGCGCGCGACCTCCCGCATCGCCTGGATCGCCTGACCGGACGAATATCCGGGCGCCGGATTTCCCATCACCTTGGCGGCCGTGAACGCATTGAAGCGGTCGATCTGGTCCGGTCCGACGATGCGCTCGACGGTGAGCAGCGTGTCGATCGGGATCATCGCGCCGGATGCGGACCGCACGAACACATGCTTGAGGTCATCGGGGCGTTCGCGGAAGTTCGCCTCGGCCGACAGATTGACCTGGAAGTTGCGGCCGAACAGCGTGAAATCGTTGACGTACAGGCTGCCGAACGTGCTTTGCATCGTCTCGAAGATGGTCGCGATCGGCACGTTGAGCGCTTTCGCCTTGTCGCGGTCGAGACGGATCTTGTACTGCGGCACATTACCGGCCAGCGTCGTTCGAACGCCGGTCAGTTCCGGGCGCTTCGAGGCCGCGGCCACCAGCAAGCCGGTCGCATCGAGCAGCGGCTGGACGCCGGCACCGCCGCGCGCCTGCACGAAGCCCTCGAAGCCGCCGGTATTGCTCATGCCCATGATCGGCGGCGGCGTGAAGGCCAGAACCATCGCGTCCTTGATCGCGCTGTTCGTCCCCATGATCGAGCGCGCGATCACCGCCGAACTGTCGGCCGGACCGGTTCGCTCTTTCCAGTCCTTGAGCTGGATGAACGCGGCGCCCGCGCTCGGCTTCTGCGCACTGGCGAGCAGGTCGAAGCCCGAGAAGCTGATGACATCGGCGACCTGCGGCCGGCTCATGAGATCCTTGTTGACGGCGCCCATCACCTCCTGGGTGCGCGTCATCGATGCGGCCGGCGGCAGCAAGGCTGCGACGAACACGCTGCCCTGATCCTCTTCCGGAACCAGTGCGCCCGGGATCGTCATGAACAGATAGCCGGCGACGCCGATCATGCCGGCAAACAAGATCAGGCCGAGCGCAGCGCGGCGCAGCATGAACCGCACGCCGGCCGTATAGCCTTCGGTCATGCGGTCGAAGAAGCGGTTGAACCATCGGAATGGCGCCCAGGGCTCATGATGTCCGGGCTTGAGGATCAAGGCGCATAGCGCGGGACTGAGGGTCAGCGCCACGATGCCGGAAATCGTGACCGATACGGCAATGGTGACGGCAAACTGCCGGTACATCTCGCCGGCCATCCCGCCCATGAACGCCACCGGCACGAACACGGCGCAGAGCACCAGCACGATCGCAATGACCGGGCCGGACACCTCCTGCATGGCCTTGATCGAGGCTTCGCGCGGCGAGAGCCCCTCCTTCGTCATGATGCGTTCGACGTTCTCAAGCACCACGATCGCGTCGTCGACCACGATGCCGATCGCGAGCACGAGGCCGAACAGCGTCAGCATGTTGATGGAGAAGCCCAGCGCGTACATGCCGGCGAAGGTGCCGATGATCGAAACCGGGACCGCCAGCACCGGAATGAGCGTCGCCCGCCAGTTCTGCAGGAACACGAACACAACGACGATGACGAGGATCATCGCCTCGATGAAGGTCTTGACCACTTCCTGGATCGAGACCCGGACGAACTTCGTGGTGTCGAACGGGATCGCGTATTCGATCCCCTGCGGGAAATTGACCTTCAGCTCTTCCATGCGCGCGCGAACGGCGTCGAGCGTTCCCAGCGCATTGGCACCGGGCTGCAGATAGATGCCGATCGGCACCGTCGGGGTGCCGTTGTGATTGGCGATGAAGGCGTAGTTCTGCGCGCCGAGTTCGATCCGAGCGACATCGCGCAGGCGCAGGGCCGCGGCATTCTCGTCAGAGCGAATGATGATGTCCTCGAACGCCTTGGCGTCCGGCAACCGGCCCTCGGTGTTGACCGAATAGGTGAAGGCCAGCGCGCTCTGGCTGGGCTCCTCGCCAAAGCGGCCGGCAGCAAACTGCGCGTTCTGCTCGCGGATGGCAGCCGCCACGTCGCTCGGCGTCAGATTATATTGCGCGAGCTTGTCCGGCCGCAGCCACACGCGCATCGAGTAATTCTTGGCGCCGAACAGCGACGCGTCGCCAACGCCCTGGACGCGCTTGAGCTCGTCGATGACGTTGATCAGCCCGTAGTTGGAGAGGTAGATCGCGTCATAGCGCGAGTCGCTCGATGACAGCGTCACAAGTCCCAGGATCGAACTCGACTGCTTGTTGACGATCAGGCCCTGCCGGGTGACCTCCGCCGGAAGTGTCGAGACCGCGCGCTGGACGCGGTTGTTGACGTTGATCGTCGCCTGATCGGGGTCGGTGCCGATCTGGAACGTCACCGTCAGACGCATCGTCCCGGAGCTGGAACTCGTCGATTGCATGTAGAGCATGTTCTCGACGCCGTTGATCTGCTGCTCCAGGGGAGCCGCCACCGTCTGCGCAACGGTTTCCGCACTGGCGCCGGGATAGGTCGCCTGCACCACCACCTGCGGCGGAACGATCTGCGGATATTGCTCGACCGGCAGGCCGCGCATCGCGACAAGGCCGGCGAGAACAAACACGATGGAGATGACGACCGCGAAGACCGGCCGGTCGATAAACGGATTGGTCTTCATACGCTGTCGGTCACTCTGTTTGGAAACGTGGGCAGCGCCCTTACTTGGCTTCGGCGGCGCTGACGGCGACAGGCGATCCGGGGCGGACCTTGATCACGCCTTCGGTCACGATGCGGTCGCCGGCGTTCAGCCCCTTTTCGACGATCCAGCCATCGGCGACTTCGCGGCCAATGGTGACAGGGCGGACCGATGCCTTGTTCTGATCGTCGATGGCGTAGACGAACTGCCCCTGCGGGCCTTGCATGACCGCGGCCTGTGGCACGACGATGGTGTTGTTGCGGCTGACGCCCTCGACCGACACCCGCACGAATTGCCCCGGCCGCAAACGGCCATCCGGATTCGGGATGGTGGCGCGCGCCCGCACCGTGCCGGTCTGCAGATCGATGCTGCTGTCGGTGAAGTCGACGTGGCCGACCTGATCGTATCGCTGTCCGTCACCGAAGCTGATCCGGGCCTGCAGCCGCCCGTCGGCCGGGATCGTCGCCGCACCGCTGTCTCTCAGCCGGCGAATTTCGGTGGTCTCGGTATCGGTGAAGGAGAAATACACGTAGATCGGATCGAGCTGGCTGATCCGGGTCAGCAGGCTGTCGTTGCCGCTGGTGCCGACCAGGCTGCCTTCCGGCCGCATGCGCATGCTGGTGACCCCGGAAATCGGCGCACGGATGGTCGTATAGCCAAGGTTGATCTCGGCGGTCCGGACCTGCGCTTCCGCTCCGGCAACACTGGCCTTGGCAAGGTCCACCGCCGAAATCGCATCATCGCGAGCCTTCTCGGTGCCGAACTGGCGCTGGAACAGCGTCGTGGCCCGCGCCGCATCGCGCTCGGCGCGCGCCAGTTGCGCCTGCGCCTCCATCAGCTGGGCCTTGGTGCGTGCCAGTTCGGCCTCAAAGGGCGCGGGATCAATCCGGAACAGCACATCGCCTTCCTTGACCGTCGCACCCTCGACGAAAGCCTTTTCCGTCAGCACGCCTGACACCCGCGCCCGCACCTCGACTTCCCGGAATGCCGCAACCCGGCCTGCGTATTCAAAACGCAGCGGCACATTGCCAGCCTGGATCGCAGCGACCGTCACGCTCGGGGGCGGCGGCGCGGGAGGACCTTTGGCCGCCTTTTCATTGCAGGCCGCGACACTGATCGCAGCCGCCACCATTGCCACGACTCGGCCGGTCCGGCTCAATCCTCGAAATGTCGGCATTGACGTCCTGAGCAAATTTCAAAATGCGGGATTTCCCGCAGTGAAAATCGATATATACATACACGGACGTATGTAAAGAGGCTTTTCGATGGCTCGCAAGACAAAGGCGGAAGCCGAGGAGACGCGGCTCAAGATTCTCGATGCCGCCGAGGGCCTGTTTTTCGAATCCGGCGTGAGCCGGACCTCGCTGGAACAGATCGCCGAAGCCGCAGGTGTCACCCGCGGCGCGATCTACTGGCATTTCGCCGACAAGGCCGCCCTGTTCCGGGCCCTGCACGAGCGCGTGCGATTGCCGCAGGAAAACATCGTCGAGCGCGCCGCCGTCGAGGGCCATCCCGATCCACTTGGTCTTATCGAGCAGGTCGCCGTCGATTGCCTCAAGATGATCACGACCGACGTCCGCCAGCAGCGGGTCTCCACCATCCTGCTGCTGCGGTGCGAGTATGTCGGCGAAATGGCGGACGTCCTGAAACGTCAGCAGGATGCCGATGCGATGATGCGCAAGAACCTGCTCCAGATCTTCACCATGGCGCGCGACAACAATTCGCTCTCGGCCACCTGGACGCCGGCCATCGCCGCGAAGGCGTTCGAATCCATGATGCGAGGCCTATGGGCGGACTGGCTCCGCTTCGGGCAATCGTTCGACCTGATGACGGTCGGCTCGCAATGCGTCACCGAACTCTTCCAGGCGTTCCGGGCCAGCCCCTCCCCTGCCCGGGCCTGATCCACACGGCTAGGACCTCGCCGCGGCGATCAAGCCTGCCGCTTCGGCTCCGCCGACCGGAAGGACGCCGCCAGCGAATCCGCGGCGCGAGCCAGCAGGACGACATCGACGCCCGCCGCCACGAAGCGATAGCCCCAGTCGATGTATCGCCGGGTGTCCGCGTCATTGACCGACAAAATGCCCGCGGGCTTGCCGGCTTTTACGATGCGCTCGCCAGCATCCTTTATTGCGGCCTGAACGTCCGGGTGCGCCGCGTTGCCGACATGACCCATTGCAGCCGCCAAATCGTTCGGCCCAATGAACACGCCGTCGACCCCATCCACCGCGGATATGGCCTCGATCTGCTCGATGGCGGCCGGCGTCTCGATCTGCACCATAACGCAGATGTCGTCCGAGGCCGTCTTCAGATAATCGCGAACGCGACCGAAACGCGACGCACGGCCGCTGCCGGTGACCCCGCGAATGCCATGCGGAGGATAGCGCGTCGCGGCAACCGCCCGCTCCGCCTCCTCCGCATTCTGCACGAACGGGATCAGGAGCGAACGGGCGCCGATGTCGAGATACCGCTTGATCAGGACCGGATCGTTCCACGCCGGCCGCACCACCGGCGTTAACGGACTGTGGTTTGTCGCCTGCAGGGCCGCAAGGATATCCGGCAATTCATTTGGTGAATGCTCGGTGTCCAGCAGCAGCCAGTCGAACCCGCTGTCCGATACGATGTCCGCGGCGATGTTGCTGCAAAGGCTGCACCAAAGACCGATCTGAAGCCGCTTTTCCAAAAGCGCCTGTTTGAAGCTGTTTCTGGGCAGTTGCATGGTCACGCGGCTTCCGACATCGACAATTAAGACGCTCTCTTTCGCATCAAACGAAAGAACAGCCAATCGCTCCGAGCGGACCGTAATCCGCATGGATCACATCGCCTTTCGCAACCGAGACCGGCCGCGTGAACGATCCCGCAAGTACGATCTGGCCAGCCTCGAGCCGTTCGCCCTGCGCCGCGAGCTTGTTGACCAGCCAGGCAATGCCGCCGGCCGGATGGCCCATGATCGCCGCGGAGACGCCGGACTCCTCGATGATCCCGTTCTTCGACAGCGTGGCGCCGATCCAGCGGATATCGACATCCATCGGTCGGATCAGCCGGCCGCCCACGACCATCGCCCCAGACGCCGCATTGTCGGCGATCGTGTCAGTAATCGCACGCGGCACCTCGGTCCGGTAATCGATCACTTCGAGAGCAGGCACGACGAACTCGGTTGCGCGCATCACGTCGTAGATCCGGCAGCCGGGACCTGCCAGCGGCTGCCCCATGATGAAAGCCAGTTCGACCTCCAGGCGCGGCGCCATGAAGCGATCGGCCGGGATCTGGGCGCCGTCGTTATAGACCATGTCGTCGAGCAGATGACCGTAATCGGGTTCTGTGATCTTCGAGGCCATCTGCATCGCCCGCGACGTCAGGCCGATCTTGTGCCCGACCATCTTCGCGCCGCGCTGCATGCGCAGCTCCGCCCAGAGCTTCTGGATGATGTATGAATCGGCCAGCTCGACATTGGGATAGGTCTTGCTGATCTGCGGGATGACTTTGCGGTTCAACTCCGCCTGCAGCAGCGCGTTCGCGGCCTCGCGGCGCTCTTCATCGGTCAACAT
>JAEWHY010000271.1 GCA_023387555.1 Pseudomonadota bacterium | reverse complement strand
GTGCTGGGTCATCTTGGCTGCCGCCCGGCGGGCGGGTCAAACCGTTTGCCTGTGTCGGGAAGACTGAATTGCCGCAGGGCGCCTCGCTTTTTGGGGAGACGAAAGCTGGCGCTGCTGATGGTTTTGCCAGTCAAACCATTGATTGACATAGCAACTCGCGCGCCTCTACCTCGGGGCAAACAAAGGGCAGACACGCGCATGCCGTTGCCGCTTGAAAACACCGTCGTCATCGAACTCGGCCACAGCGTCGCGGCGCCGATCGCCGGCCTCGTGCTGGCCGAACTCGGCGCCACCGTGATCAAGGTCGAGAATCCGCAGGGCGGCGACGATGCGCGCAACTGGGGGCCGCCGTTCCTGCATGGGGCGGCCAGCACCTTTCAGGCGATCAACCGCAACAAGCATTCGGTCGCGGCGGATCTGAAGGATCCGGCGACCGTCGAAGCGCTGCGCCGATATATTCTCGAGAAGGCCGATGTCGTGTTGCAGAACATGCGTCCTGGCCTCGTCGAGCGATATGGCCTCGATGCGAAGTCCCTGCGCGCGCAGAAGCCTTCGCTGATCTACTGCAACATGACGGCCTTCGGCTCGACCGGGCCGATGAAGGATTCGCCCGGCTACGATCCGCTGCTGCAGGCGTTCGGCGGATTGATGAGCGTCACCGGCCATCCGGGGCATGAGCCGGTGCGCACCGGCCCCTCGATCATCGATCAGGGCGCCGGCATGTGGGCGGTGATCGGAATCCTTACGGCGATGCTTCGCCGCAAGGACACAGGCGAGGGCTGCATCGTCGATACCTCGCTGTTCGAAACCGCGCTGTCATGGATGTGCATGCATGTCGCGCGCTATGTCGCCTCCGGACAGGTGCCGGGACCGGGCGGCTCCGAGAATGGCGGCATGGCGCCCTACAAGGCCTATGAGGCGAGCGACGGTTGGGTGGTGATCGCCGCGGCCAACGACAATCTGTTCCGCCGGCTCGCGACCGCGCTTGGTCACCCGGAGTGGCCGGACGATCCGCAGATGGACACCAACGCCAACCGCGTGCGCAACCGTCAGCGGGTCAACGCTGCGGTCGCGGAGGTGATCATCACGAGGCCGCGGCAGCACTGGCTCGATACGCTGGCGGCGGTGTCGGTGCCCTGCGCGGCGCTGCAGACGGTGGATGAGGTGATGACCCATCCGCAGACCGAGGCGGTCGGCATCGTCCAGACCAGCGGCGACGACAAGTTCAGGCTGGTCGGCCTGCCGCTGCAATTCGATGGCGAACGGCCGGGCTTTCGCAAGACGCCGCCGGCGCTCGGCGAGGACAACGATCTGCTGCTGCCAGCAAACGGTCTGCGGGCGACGCCTTGAGATGAACCAGACTGGTCATGCGCGGGCTTGACCCGCGCATCCATCGCACGAAACGACTGAATTCGATGCCATGGATTGCCGGGTCAAGCCCGGCAATGACAGAAACGAGAAGGACAACACCATGGACGCCATCACCGCTGACGCGCTCAATGTCGCGGTCCCGCTCGGCGAGGATTATCCGGAAATCCGCGAGGGCGTGCGCGCGATCTGCAAGAAATATCCGGGCGAATACTGGCGCAAGCTGGAAGACACTGACGACTATGCGGAAGACTTCATCCAGGAACTGACCGACGCCGGCTATCTCGCGGCGCAGATCCCGGAGGAATATGGCGGCTCGGGGCTGCCGCTGCGCGCCGGCTGCGCGATCCTCGAGGAGATCAATGCCAACGGCTGCCAGGCCAATGCCGGCCATGCCCAGATGTACATGATGGGCATGCTGCTGCGTCACGGCAACGAGGAGCAGAAGAACAAGTATCTGCCCGGCATCGCCGCGGGGACGATCCGCTTCCAGGCCTTCGGCGTCACCGAGCCGACCACCGGCTCCGATACGCTGAAGCTCAAGACCCGCGCCGAGAAGAAGGGCGACCGCTACATCATCAACGGCCAGAAGATCTGGACCTCGCGCGCACACAAGTCCGACCTGATGACGCTGCTGGTGCGCACCACGCCGGTCGAGCAGGTGAAGAAGCGCACCGAGGGACTCTCGGTGCTGCTGGTCGATGTGAAGGATGCGCTCGGCAAGGGCCTGTCGATGCAGCGCATCGACACCATGATCAATCACCAGACCAATGCGCTGTTCTTCGACAATCTCGAAGTGCCTGCGGAAAACCTGATCGGCGAGGAAGGGCAGGGCTTCCGCTACATTCTGACCGGCATGAATTCCGAGCGCCTCGTCGCCGCCTCGCAATCCTCCGGCGACTGCCGCTTCTTCATCAACAAGGCGGTGGCCTATTCCAAGGAGCGCGAGGTGTTCGGCCGCCCGATCGGCCAGAACCAGGGCATCCAGTTTCCGCTGGCGCGCTGCTATGCCGAGTGGAAGGCGGCCGACCTGATGATCCGCGCCGGCTGCGCGCTGTTCGAGGCCGGCCAGCCGTGTGGCGAGGAAGCCAACATGGCGAAGCTCCTCGCCAGCGAGGCGGCCTGGCATGCCGCCGAGGCCTGCATGCAGACCCATGGCGGCTTTGCCGCCGCGCGCGAATTCGACGTCGAGCGCAAATGGCGCGACGCCCGCATCTCGCTGATCGCGCCGATCTCGACCAATCTCATCCTCGCCTATATCGGCCAGAACGTGCTCGGCATGCCGCGCTCGTATTGATGGATCGATGGCCTGACCCGCGCGGCTACTGGATCGCGTGATGACCGGCTGCCTGGCCGCCATCGACGTGAAGAATCTCTCCGGTCACGAAGCCTGCGCTTTCCAGGTACAAGACCGCGTCCACGATCTCCGACGTCTCGCCCATTCGACCCATCGGATGCAACGCGGCGAGCGCCGGATACGCCTCAATTGGATGCATCGGTGTCTTGATGATCCCCGGAGAAATCGCGTTCACGCGAATTCCCTTGCGCGCGAACTCGATCGCGAGCGACTTCGTCGCGGCATTCAGCGCGCCCTTGGTCAGCGATGCCAGCACCGACGGCACACTGGTCATGGGTTGGTCGGCCAGGCTCGTCGTGATCGTGACGACATGGCCGTGCCCTTGGCGATCCATGATCTCGATCGCGCGCTGTGTCATGTGGAAGAAACCCGCAACATTGGTGGCTGTGTAGAGCGCATAATCGTCACGCGAATAGGCGGTGAACGGCTTGGCCATGAACATGCCGGCGTTGTTGACCAGCGTATCGACACGCCCGAAGCGGTCTAGCGCGTGCTTGAATACAAGGTCTGCCGTGTCTGGACTGGCGATATCTCCCTGCACCGTCATGATTTCCGGATCGTCGCTTTGCTGGATGGAGCG
>JAEWHY010000213.1 GCA_023387555.1 Pseudomonadota bacterium | reverse complement strand
ATGTCACCCGGCATCAGCGTCATGCCCTGGCTGATGTCGACGAGCGTCTCGGCAACCGGGAACAGCATGTTGGCGGTGTTGTCCGACTGCAGAACATTGCCATTCAGACGGGTTTCGATCTTCAGGCCGATAGCGCCGCGCGGCAGTTCGTCGGCCGTCACCATCCACGGACCGAAACCGCCCGTCATGTCGAAGTTCTTGCCCATGTCCCATTGCGCGGTGCGGCGCTGGAATTGCCGGATCGAGCCGTCATTGAAGCAGGAATAGCCGGCGATGCAGTCATAGGCGTTGTCCATCGTCAGGTGCTTCGCCTGCTTGCCGATCACGATCAGCAACTCGCATTCGTAATCGAGCGTCTCGGAGACCAGCGGCCGGATGATCGGCATGTTGTGCGGCACGAGCGAGGTGGTGCAGCGCATGAAGATCGAGGGAGCGGTCGGCTTCTGGTGGCCGCCTTCCTTGGCATGTTCGAGATAGTTGAGACCAAGGCAGACGATCTTGCCCGGATTGGCGACCGGCAGCGCGTATTTGATGCCGGCGAGCGGAACGTGGGCCGAGGCCGGGGCCTTTTTCGCGGTATCGGCAATACCGGAGAGGTCGCCACCGGAGCGCGCAAGCACCGCGCCGAGATCGGCCGGAATTTTCGGATCGACCGCCTGCAAGTCGATCACCTGGTCGCCTTCCACGACGCCAAGGTGCAATTGTCTATCGCGCTCGAAACCGACGATCTTCATGTGACGGAAATCCCGTATGGCTAGAATGGCGGACGGCAGGGTCCGGGCCGGATGTTTAGCCTCTCGCCGTCCGTACGCCAATAGCCGCGACGCAATGGCACAATCGCTGTCAGGCGGGCCCGCGGGCCCGCGTCATTGCTGCACGAGAGCGCAGACCGCGAAATGGCCGTTGGCGTCGGTCCAGCGGTCCAGCGGGGTCCAGCCCGCTCCGCGCGCCAGGGCGGCGAACGACTCCGGGCTGTATTTGTAGCTGTTCTCGGTATGGATGGTCTCGCCGGCGCCAAATGCGAAACGCGTGCCGGCAACCGTTACCTTCTGGCGCGTATGGCTCGCCAGATGCATCTCGATCCGCCTGCGTTCGCGATTGTAGAAGGCGTGGTGCTCGAACATCTCGAGCTTGAAGGTGCCGCCGAGTTCGCGGTTGATGCGACGCAGCAAATTCAGATTGAACTTTGCGGTGACGCCGGCGGCATCATTATAAGCCGCATTCAGCACATTCTCGTCCTTGACGAGATCGACGCCGACCACCATCACCGCACCCTTGCCGAGGATGCTTCCGGCATGGCGCAGAAACGCCGCCGCCTCATGCGGCTCGAAATTGCCGATGGTCGAGCCCGGGAAAAAGCCGATCTTGGGCAGGTCCGCGACAGCATCCGGCAGCGCGAAGGGCTTCATGAAATCGGCCACCACCGGCAGGATCGCGAGATCGGGATAATGCTTGCGTAACGCCGCGGCCTCACCGTTGAGAAACTCACCGGCGATATCGACCGGCACATAGGCTTTCAGCCTGCGGGCGGCATCGAGCAGAAAACGCACCTTGATGCAGGCCCCGCTGCCGAATTCGACCAGGGCTGCGCCGGTCGGAAAGTGCTGCACGATCGAAGCCGCCTGCATCCGCAGGATCTGATGCTCGCAGCGCGTCGGATAATATTCCGGCGTCTGCGTGATCTCCTCGAACAGCCGAGATCCGGCACTGTCGTAGAAATATTTCGGCGCAATCCGTTTCGGCGACATCGATAGTCCGGAGATGACATCATGCGCGAAATTCTCGCTCTCGCTGCCACGCGCTTCGACTGCGGCGAAAGGCGCGAGCACGCCGGGTTTGCTAACCGCCATTACAGATACTCCGCGAGCCTTAATCCCGTGAATTGCCAGCGCGCCGGCGGGTGAAAGAAGTTCCGGTAGGTCAGCCGTGCATGTCCGTCAGGTGTCGCGAGCGACGAGCCGCGCAGCACCATCTGGTTGATCATGAACTTGCCGTTGTATTCGCCGATCGCGCCTTCCGGCGCCCGATAGCCCGGATAGGGCAGATAGGCGCTGCGGGTCCATTGCCACACGATGCCGAACGCATCGTCGAGCAGATCGAGACGCGCCGCGATCTCCCATTCTGCCTCGGTCGGCAGATCCTTGCCGGCCCAGCGCGCAAACGCGTCGGCCTCATAATAGCTGACATGGATGACCGGGGCGGCAGCATCGACGGCGCGCAAGCCGCCGAGTGTCATGGCATGCCATTGACCGTCGACCTTTTGCCAGTAGCCCGGCGCCTGCCAGTCCTCCGCCTCGCGCTTGGTCCATCCGTCGGATAGCCAGAGCGATGGCGTCGCGTAGCCGCCGTCGGCGATGAACTCGAGCCATTGCGCATTCGTCACCAGACCGCGCGCAATGCGGACCGGCTGCGTCAGCACCCGGTGTTGCGGGGCCTCGTTGTCGAAATGAAAGCCCTCGCCATGGTGGCCGATCTGATGGATGCCGGCCGGAATGTCGGCGTAGGTTCCGCCGATCTGCGCGACCGGCGCGGTCCAGCTGTCATCGTAGGAGGGATGCGTCGGATTCTGCACGAAGGCATGCAGGATGTCGGTCCACAACAATTCCTGATGCTGCTGCTCGTGATGCAGGCCGATTTCGAGGACAGGCACAATCGTATCGAGCAGCTTTTCGTCTGCGGTCTCGATCAAACGCGCGACGGCGGCATCGACATGCGCGCGATAGGCCGACACATCCTCGGCATTCGGGCGCGTGATCAGCCCGCGCTCAGGCCGGGCGTGGCGCGGCCCGGCCGCGACATAATAGGAGTTGAACAGAAACGGAAATCGCTCGTCGAACAACCGGTAGCCCGTGGCATGCGGCACCAAGACGAAAGTCTCGAAAAACCACGTCACATGTGCGCGATGCCACTTCGTCGGGCTCGCGTCCGGCATCGATTGTACGATCTGATCCTCTGTGGACAGTCGCCTCGCCCGGGCCTCGGTTTCCCCGCGCACCACGGCGAAGCGGTCGAGCCAATATTTCCGGATAGCGACCGGAGAATTGGCGGGATGGCTCTGACGCGCATGGGTCGCTTGCATCGGGGTCTCTTGGGCAGAGCCGGCTCCCATGGAGCGCGCCTCGGTCGAACTCAATCAATGCCGGCGGAAAATGTTCCAGAGAACGCGCCCGCGGCAGTGCAGAGATTCTCCGAAACACGCCATTGTGTCCATGGGCAGGACATGCATGGCGTCTTTCACGCGCTTCGCATGGTCTTCATCCGCTTCGTCAGCGGATAAAGACCAGCGTCACCACCACAAAAATCGGCAGCAGGATGGCCGATGACCACAGCATATAGCCGAAGAAGGACGGCATCTTCACACCGCCCGCGCGCGCGATCGCATACACCATGAAATTCGGCGCGTTCCCGATGTAGGTGTTGGCGCCCATGAAGACCGCGCCGAGCGAGATCGCCGCGAGAGTGGGCGCGAGCGTGGTCATCAGCGCCTTCGGGTCGCCTCCCGCCAGTTCGAAGAACACCAGATAGGTCGGGGCATTGTCCAGGAACGACGACAGCGCACCGGTCAGCCAGAAATACGCGACATTGTTCGGCGATCCGTCCGGCTGCGCCACCAGCGCGATCAGCGGCGCGAATGCGCCCTGCGCTCCGGCATTCAACATTGCGATGACCGGCACGATGCAGATGAAGATGCAGGCAAAAAGAATGGCCACCTCGACGATCGGCCCCCACGAGAAGCCGTTGGCAACGCGAGTTTGTTTCCGCGTCAGCTTCAGCGACAGGAGGGCGGCGACAACGAAAAGGATGTCACGCACCACATTCTGAAGTTCGACCGGCACGCCGCCGATCGAGAATGTGATGCCCGGTTTCCAGTTGGCGCTCATCAGGATCGCAGCGATCACGGTGGCGAGGAGCAGGAAGTTGCCGCCGCCATGCAGACGGATCGCCGAATCCGGCGTCGGATCGACCGGATGACGCATCCGCTGCTCGCGCCTGTGCAGCACGGTATCGATGGCGAGGAACAGCGCGAGCAGGATAATCGCGGCAAAAAGCGTCGGCTGCCACAGGTTCGTGGTGGTCCAGAAGAAGTCGACGCCCTTGAGGAATCCGACGAACAGCGGCGGATCGCCGAGCGGCGTCAATGCGCCGCCGATATTCGACACGAGGAAAATGAAGAAGACCACGGTGTGCACGCGATAGACGCGGTCGTCATTGGCGCGCAGCAGCGGCCGGATCATGATCATCGAGGCGCCGGTGGTCCCGACGAAGCTGGCCAGAAAGGCGCCCACGGCCAGCAGCATTGCGTTGGTCAGGGGCGTGCCACGCAGATTGCCTTCGAGATAGATGCCGCCCGAGATGGTGTAGAGCGCGAACAGAAGCAGGATGAACGGGACATATTCCAGAAGCAGCGTGTGCAGCAGCGCATGACTGCCCGGCGCGAAGCCTGCGACGAGCAGCAGCGGCACAATCACGCACAGCGACCAGATCAGCGCAAACTTGTCGTAGTGATGTTCCCAGAGATGGGGATAGAACAACGGCCCCGTTGCAATCGACAGCAGAATTCCGGCGAACGGAAGAGCCCAGAGCAGGGACATCGACGCACCGTCGAGACCTTCGGCGGCCTGAGCCGAGCCGTCAAAAAACAGAACGCCCAGCGCGAGCACAAAGCCCACCGACTTGCGGCCCAGTCCCATCAGCCTGCCCTCCCCTGGCGGTACCCCATTCTCCTGCAATATCGAACGCGTGCGATCAATGGTGGCGTGGAGAATCGTGATCCGGTCGACCATTTGCCACTTGATCGATGGCCACGGCTACCGCACTTTGGACGACCATGAAGCCTGCCGAAACCGCTCCTCCGGCGTTGCCCACAATCAAGCCTGCGGATCGTCTCGGCGCAACGTTGCCCGTGGCTCCGGCGCCGGCGCTTGAGGGCGCCGACCTCACCAATGTCATCGTGCTGGCGCACCGGCGGAGCCGCAGCGACATCGATGCACCGCACGTCAAGGTCGGCGACGGCGAGCGGCCGGCGCCGCCGGCGATCTGGCGCGACAGGGCGCCCTGGACGGCGCTGATCGCCGGAGCCCTGCTGCTGCATCTGGCGCTGGTACTGGCCTTCATGCGCGATCCGGCGCCGATGCCGTCCTTGGCGCTCGATTCGATATCGGTCGACATCGTGCTGGGCGGGCAGACCGAAGCGGGGCTCGGCCCGGTGCCAGGTCCAACGGACTCGACGCCGTCCACGCCGTCCAAAAGCGCGCCCGAAGAACAGGCCAAAGCCGAGCCGCCCACCGAAACTGCCGAACCGGAAAAGCCGGACCTGAAGCCGCGGATCGAAACCGAGACCCGCGAGCCGGCGCGCGAAGAGGCCAAGCCCGAGGAACTCAAGACTCAAGAGGCAAAGTCCCAAGACGCAAAGCCCCAAGAAGAGGCAAAGCCCGAAGAGCCCAAACAGGAAAAGCCCGCGGAGCCGCAAGTTGCGGCGGCCGAGCCTGAACCGCAGGTCGAGGTGGCCGAGCCCGAGCCGACGCCCGCACCTACCGAGCAAGAGCCAACACCGGTCGCTGTCACCGCGCAGGCTGAAGCCGAAGTCACACCGCCGGCACCCAAGCCTGAACAACAGAAGCCCGTCGACGAGCCCTCAGCTCAGCCACCGCCGCCGCAGGACAAGCCGACCGAGAAGCCGCGTCACGCTTCCAAACCTGCGCCCGCGCGCGTAGCCGCATCGCAAAGCGGGGTCGGCGTCGGCTCCTCGCGCGATATCCGCAACTGGGCGAGCCAGGTGTCTGCGCATCTTGCCCGCAACAAGCGCTATCCGGCGGAGGCGCTGGCCCGCGGCATCGGCGGCACGGCGAGCGTCGCATTCTCGCTCGACG